>NZ_JBFODV010000088.1:0-30586 GCF_040908495.1 Aeromonas sp. R1-1
CGATCGGCTTCTCCGGTACCAGGTCTTCACCACGGAAGATACGCATGGCTTTCGGCGCCAGGGCGAACCAGGTTTTGGCATGGAACAGGCACGCCGCCAGAGCGACGACATGGAACAGGATAGCGATCGGGCTTTGCAGGGATTCCAGCCAGCCGTTGAACGCTTCCTGACCCTGAACCAGGCGCATCAGGCCCCACATCAGCACAACGGCGTAGATGGAGACGAAGATACTGGTGCCTTCACGGATCATGTAACCGGTGTAGAAGGCGTTCTTCAGCCACCAGTCTTTCTTCATTTCGCGGACGTAAGGTTTACGTTTGCTATCAGTGTTGTTCATGGTCTCAATCCTGCTCTCAATCTGGCTTGAACATGGCGATCATGTAGTCCTTGGCGCTTTCGACCTTGCCAAGCTGGATGGCCGCTGCCGGATCGACGCCCTTCGGGCACACTTCGGAGCAGTAGCCCACGAAGGTACAACCCCAGACGCCTTCGTCCTGGCTGATGATGCGCATACGCTCTTTGGCACCGGCATCACGGTTATCGACGTTGTAGCGATAGGCCAGAGCTAGTGCCGCCGGACCGGTGAACTTCTTGTTGATGCCGTACTGCGGGCAAGCCGCGTAGCAGAGACCACAGTTGATGCACTGGGAGAACTGCTTGTACTGCGCCATCTGGGCCGGAGTCTGGATGTACTCGCCATCACACAGGCTGCGCGGCTCGCTCGGGATGATGTACGGCTTGATGCTCTCCAGCTTCTCGATGAAGTCGGACATGTCGACCACCAGATCGCGCTCGATCGGGAAGTTGTTGAGCGGCTCGACGGTCATCTTGCCCGGCAGGTAGTCGCGCAGGAACGCCTTGCAACCCAGCTTGGGCACACCGTTGACCATCATGCCGCAGGAGCCGCAGATCGCCATCCGGCAGGACCAGCGGAAGCTCAGGGTAGAGTCCAGGTGATCCTTGATGTACTGCAGGGCGTCCAGCAGAGACATCTCTCTCTGGTAGGGCACTTGGAAGGTTTGCATCCAGGGCTCGTTATCCTGTTCCGGACGGTAGCGCAGGATCTCAATTTCAATCATCTCAGCCATTCTTCTTAGCCTCGTCTTGTTTCTCACCCTCGGAGCCGTACACGCGTTTTGCCGGCTGGGACTTAGTGATCTTCACATCGGAGTAATCGATGGAGGGCGTTTCGCCATTTTGGTAGAACGAGAGCGTGTGCTTGAGGAAGTTCACGTCATCGCGCTCTTCGTAACCATCCAGACGCTGGTGGGAACCGCGGGACTCTTTACGATTGATGGCGGAGTGCGCCATGGCTTCAGCCACGTCCAGCATGTAACCCAGTTCGATGGCGTACAGCAGATCGGTGTTGAAGACAGAGGACTTGTCGTTGATCTTGACCTTCTTGTAACGGGCTTTCAGCTCGTTGATCTTGTCGATGGTGCCCTGCATCAGCTCTTCGGTACGGTAGATACCGACGCCGGCTTCCATGGACATGCCCAGCTCGTTGCGGATATCAGCCGGGTTTTCGGTACCGTCTACGTCCATCAGGGAGAGGTGCTGCTTGATGAGCGCCTCGGCCTTGGCGGCCAGGGCTTCGGTGTTGCCATGCTTCTGAGTCTTGGCAAATTCACCTGCCTGCTCACCGGCCAGCTTGCCGAATACCACGATCTCGGACAGGGAGTTGGAACCCAGACGGTTGGCACCGTGCAGACCGACGGAGGCACATTCGCCCGCGGCGTAGAGGCCGGGCAGACGGGTGGCACACTTGTTGTCAGTCTCGATACCACCCATGGTGTAGTGGGCAGTCGGACGTACCGGGATAGGCTCTTTGGCCGGATCCACGTTGACGTAGGCTTTGGCCAGTTCGCAGATGAACGGCAGACGCTCTTTCAGGTACTTCTCGCCAAGGTGACGCAGGTCGAGGTGAACCACATCGCCCATCGGGCCCTGAATGACGCGACCTTTCTGCTGCTCTTGCCAGAATGCCTGGGAAACACGGTCGCGCGGACCCAGCTCCATGTATTTGCTCTTCGGCTGGCCGATCGGGGTTTCCGGGCCCAAGCCGTAGTCTTGCAGGTAGCGGTAGCCATCCTTGTTCAGCAGGACGCCACCCTCACCACGACAACCTTCGGTCATCAGGATGCCGGTGCCCGGCAGACCGGTCGGGTGATACTGGACGAATTCCATATCACGCAGCGGTACGCCGTGACGGTAGGCGAGTGCCATGCCGTCGCCGGTGACGATGCCACCGTTGGTGTTGTAGCGATAGACACGGCCAGCACCGCCGGTTGCCACGATCACGGATTTGGCCTGGATGAAGCGGGTGATACCGTTCTGGATGTCGAAGGTCAGTACGCCCTGGACACGGCCGTCGTCCACGATCAGATCAAGGCAGAAATGCTCGTCGAAGCGCTTGATGCTCGGGTATTTGACGGAGGTCTGGAACAGGGTGTGCAGAATATGGAAACCGGACTTGTCTGCGGCGAACCAGGTACGCGGAACCTTCATGCCACCAAACGGACGCACGTTGGCTTTACCATCCGGCTTGCGGCTCCAGGGGCAACCCCAGTGCTCCAGCTGGATCATCTCTTTGGTCGCGTTGTTGACGAAGTATTCCACTACGTCCTGCTCGCACAGCCAGTCACCACCGGAGACGGTGTCGTTGAAGTGGTTTTCGAGGGAGTCGTCATCACGGACGACACCGGCGGCGCCGCCTTCGGCAGCAACCGTGTGGCTGCGCATCGGGTAAACCTTGGAAATCAGGGCGATGTCCAGGTCTGGCTGTGATTCGGCTATAGCGATAGCGGCGCGTAAGCCGGTACCGCCAGCACCGATGATGGCCACATCGGTCTTGATAATATCCACATCTGCCTCCTTAGGGATAGATTTGCTGGGCACGATTTTGCTCTATGAAAAAAATTCAGGCTTGATGCAAGTCAAACTGCTAGGTTTTATTCCCTTTTTATTGGTTATTTTTCTATAAAACACCCAAATCCCTGGATGAAAATGTCGTTATTATCGTCATTTTTTGGTGTTACTGAGCAGCTGAACACCTAGCTACGAGTACTTTAACTTCTGGATTGTACGTAGTTTTCTTTCAATAAAATGCGAATCACCTCTCTTTTTAGGTACTCGCGAAAAAAATTTTAAGTTTTTTATTGTAATTTTTTAATGAGAATTATTGGCATTTATCTATTCGGATAGAAATAGGTAATCCGAAATGCTGCGGTGACCACGGCGGTGATCTGATGATTCCAGATGAATTACAAGGATTTCAAGGCGGGGTATTTGGCGGGTAATGTGAGATTACTCACTGAAAATTAAGCGCTATTTAGAAAAATAAAAGGGGCCTGTACGGCCCCTTTTGCTCATGCTCAAATACGGAACATGCCGACCTGATTACTCAGTTCACCCGAAATATTTTTAAGTTGTTCAGAGAGATGGCGTGAGCTGTCTGCATCCACTGCCAGTTCGTCCGAGACATCTTTCACCGCCTGAATGTTGCGGCTTACCTCGTCGGTGACGGCCCGCTGCTCTTCAGCCGCGCTGGAGATCTGGGTTGCCATGTCGGAGATCTGGTTGATCGAGGTGGTGATCTGCTCCAGCGCATGGGTGGCGTTGTTGGCGTCATCCACGCTGTTCTGGGCCAGCAGCTGGCCTTCGTGCATGGTGCTGACCGCCCCCTGGGTATTGCGTTGCAGGGTTTCGATCATATTGCGGATCTCGACGGTGGAGCTGTGGGTACGCTGTGACAGGACGCGCACCTCGTCGGCTACCACCGCAAAACCGCGGCCCTGTTCACCGGCACGTGCTGCTTCGATGGCGGCGTTGAGTGCCAGCAGGTTGGTCTGCTCGGCGATGCCCTGAATGGTGGAGAGGATGGTGTTGATCTCCTGAGCGTTTTTCTCCAGTTCCTGAATGATGTTGGAGGCCTGTTCCACCTGGGTGGCCAGATCGGTGATGGAGCGCTGGTTGCGGGCGATCACCTGTTTGCCATGCTCGCAGCTGCTGGAGGAGCTGCGGGCCGCTTCGGCGGTCTGCTCGGCGTTGCTGGCAACCTCGACTGCGGTGGCCGACATCTCGTGTACCGCAGTGGCGATCTGGGAGATCTCGTTTTGCTGGCGTGCCAGCCCCTGATTGGCCTTCTCCGCCATGCTGTGGGAGGACTTGGCCTGTTGGTTGAGTTGGCCGGAGGAGTTGGAGATATCCTGCACCATCACATGGATCCGCTCGATGAAGGTGTTGACGTGTTTGGCAACCGCACCCACCTCATCCTCACGTTCAATCTTGATGCGGCGGGTCAGATCGCCGTTGCCACGGGAGAGATCGGCAATCGCTTCGCCCAGGGTTTTCAGAGGGGCCAGCGAGCTGTTGATGGCGACATAGGAGAAGCCTGCCACGATCAGTATGGTGATAAGCCCCTGAATGAGGGAGGAGGTAACCATGCGGCGTACCGACTGGTAGGCGATCTCTTCATCCACCATCATGCCGTAATACCAGTTGGTATTGGGAATGGCATTAAAGTCGTAGACCTCTTTCTTGCCGCTGATCACCAGCTCGTTGATCATGCCGTCATGGGCGACCTGATTGATGTAGGCGGCAGTCAGTTCCGGTGCCAGAGCGGTGGCCGATTTCAGGCTCAGGGAGGCATCGGGGTGCGCGATGATGGTGCCATTGCTGTCCACCAGCATGGCGTAGGTGCCCTCGGTGGTGACCGCCAGAATGTCCGAGATCAGTGAGCTGATGGAGACGTCACCGGCGATGACCCCCTGGGTATTGCCGCGCTGGAACGGCTCGGCAATGGTGACAATCAGCTGGCCGGTGGAGATATCGGCATAAGGGGAGGTGATGGTCATCTTGCCAGCAGCCATTGCGTCTTTGTACCAGGGGCGTTGACGGGGGTCATAACCGGCGGGCAAGTCGGTCGGTTTGCTCTGGATCATTTTGCCGTCAGCGGTACCGGCATAGACCAGGTCGAAGCCACCGGCATTCATGGACTGGGCCAGATGACTGATGGGCTCATCTTCTTTGGCGAATGCTTCCTTGGTGGTGCTGACCATGCTGATCCGTGCGTCGACCCAGCGGGAGATCCCCTTGACGTTGGCCATGGAGCTTTCGTCGATGATATTCCAGACCAGTCGCTGGGTCTCGCTGCGCAGTTGCGAGGTGTTGTACCAGACCTGCAGGCCGGTGATCACCAGAATGATGACCCCGATAGCCAGAACAAGCTTGTTTTTAATGGATAAGTTCATAGTTACATCCTTGATGAGCGTCAGTCTGAAGTGTGTGGCATCTGATTATTGTTATAGCCTTGTTACTATCGGCCGTAGTCGAACTTTTTTTACCCCGGTCAACAAATTAAAGTTAGTGCCTAAATGGGGGCTTATCCATACGCGTATCGTCTCATCATGGTGAGATAAAGCGATCCGGCCGATTGGTGAAGATTCCATCGACCCCCATGCTAGAGAGCGTTTCATAATCTTCTGGATAATCAACGGTATAAACCAGAACTTTGAGCCCCCGGCGATGTGCATCATCGACCAGCGCGGCGTCGATGAAATCAACATCGCAATTGATGGACCAGGCTCCCAGCTTGTCGGCAAACTGCGCCAGGTTGAGCGGCAGGTTGGCGGTCAGGGCACCGAGCCGGATATCGGGCCGCGAGGCGGCAAATCGGGCCAGCTCCGGGTGATGGAAGGAGGAGACCACCCACTGGCCGGGAGTAAAGCCCAGCTCGGCCTCTGCCCGTCGGGTCAGGGCTGCCACCGCATCGGCGGTATGGGCGCCCTTGAGCTCGATATGCAGCTCGCAGCGTCCAGCGATGATCTCCATCACCTGCCACAGGGTCGGGATCACCTCTCCCTCACCGGCATCGAGCTGCTCCAGATAGGAGCGGGATTGCTCGGTCAGCACCCCCTTGCCATTGGTGCAGCGCTCCAGCCGCCGGTCGTGGAAGACCCACAACTCGCCATCGGCCGCCTGCACGTCGATCTCGATGGCTGATGCTCCCAGCTCCAGCGCTTTGGCCATCGCCTTTAGGGTGTTCTCCGGTGCCAGACCGCTGGCGCCACGATGGGCAATAATCTGCATGTTCTGCTCCTTTTACCTCGCGGATCAGCCGCGGCTCAAGTGAATGTCGATCTGTTGATGGGGTAGGGTAAGTCCCTGCTGCTGCATCTTCTCCAGTACCAGCGAGTGAACCTCGTGAGTGATGGGCATCCGGTGATCCATGTTGTTGACGTAGAGGCGGATCTCGTAGATCAGTGCCGAGTCGGTGAATTCGATCAGGAAGACCTCTGGCGTCGGCGTCTCCAATACCAGGGTCGATGCCTGGATGGACTCCTCCAGAATGCGCTGCACCAGTTTCGGATCCCGGGTCAGGCCAATCCGGATCCGCAGTTTGACCCGGGTGATGGCATCGGAGAGCGACCAGTTGATGAACTGTTCGGTGATGAAGGCCTTGTTGGGCACTATGATCTCCTTGCGATCCCAATCCACTATGGTGGTTGCCCGGGTCTTGATCTTGGTGACGGTGCCGGTGAGATCGCGGATGGTGACGGTGTCACCGAGCCGGATCGGCTTCTCAAACAGGATGATGAGGCCGGAGACAAAGTTGGCGAAGATCTCCTGCAGGCCGAAACCCAGCCCCACCGAGAGGGCGGCGACCAGCCACTGGGTCTTCGACCAGTCGATGCCGAGCATGGAGAAGCCGGTGAGGGCACCGATCAGGATCACCAGATACTTGCTGGTGGTCGTGAGGGCAAAGCCGGTACCCGGGGAGAGGCTGAGGTGTTGCAGCAGGGTCAGCTCCATCAGCCCCGGCAGGTTGCGGGCTGTCACCACGGTCAGGATGAAGACGAAGGCGGTCAGCATCAGATCCTGCAAGGTGATGGCTGAGAGCTGCTCGATGCCGCCAATCTTGCTGCTCACCTGCCACACCTCGATATTGCTGAGGAAGCTGAAGGCTGAGTTGAGATCCGACCATTGCACCACCACCAGCATGGTGAAGCCCAGCATCAGCAGGGTGCGCACCAGCCCCAGCGACTGTGCGCTGATGGTATCGAGATCCAGCTCAGTCTCTTCCACCACGTCCGGGGTTTCGGAGCTGAGCTCGTCATGCCCCTCTTCCCGGCCGCGCTGGGCCAGGATCTCGGCCCGCTTGCTCTTGGCACGCTCGAAGGCGAGGCGGCGGCGCTGGATCAGCATCCAGCGTCTGGCCAGATAGTAGACCAGCAGGCAACCCAGCCCCATCAGCAGGCTAAGCTCCAGCTGGCGCAGCAGGGTGCGCGAGGTATAGAAGTAGCCAAACAGGGCGCCGATCACCGCCAGCAGCGGCGCCAGCATCAGGCTGTTCCAGATGAAGTGGTGCAGCAGATGGGGCTTGGTCATATCGGTCTGGCCCCAGGTGAGCGGCAATCGCTCCCGGTTGAGACGGGCAAAGAAGAGCAGCAGCCAGAGTGCACCGATCATGAAGGCCATCCGGCCGAGGGAGTCGTAGAAGGCGTGCTCCTGATAGCTGTTGGCCATCCCCTGCACAAAGAAACTCGGGATCAGTACCAGCAGCAGGGTGCGAAACTGCCCCCACACCTTTTGCACCTGTTCCCGGGGCCAGCGGAAGTGGTGGATCAAAATCCCCCGCTCCAGTGTCAGATGGCGGGCCATCACCAGCGCCAGCAGCAGAAACCAGATCTCGCCAAGACCGCGCGCCACCGCCACCGCAAACGGGTATTGCCAGGCCCCTTCGAGCAGGCCGCGCACCATCAGCACCATTGCGGGCAAGGGGAGGGCGGCAAGCAGGGAGCGCAGCAGCAAGCGGCTGGTTAGGCTGAATTTGTCCTGGGTCACCTTGCCGATCCGCGGCGCAATATGGTCGCAATAGAGGCTCAGATGACGGGCCAGCTTGAACCAGCTCCAGGCCAGCACCAGCAGCCCAATACCGGCCAGCGTGAGGCTCAGCGGGCTGTTCTCGGCGATGGCGTAGGGCAGTTGCAACCAGTTATCCGGGTTGAAGGCCAGGGTCAGCGCGGCAGGAATGCCGAGTATGACCTGCGGGGTAAAGGGGCGCACATCGGGCATCCAGAACAGGTGGCTGGCGCTTATTTCGCGGATCTCGTCGATCTTGCTGTTCTGGCGGCTGTAGAGCAGTTTGAGGCGGGTCTGCTCCTGAATGAGGGTGTCGGAGGCGTCGTTGAGCCGGGTCAGCAGTTGGCGCCGGGCCTTGAGCAGGTTGTCGAGCACAGCTTGCTGTGGCCGATCCAGCGTCACCTCCTCTTCGGCCATCAGCTTGTCGCGCAGCTGGCGGGTATCCTTGAGCCCATCCTGCTCGCTCTCGTACTGGTACTTGGCCATGCGGGCGCTGACGATGGCGGACTCCAGCTTGTCGAGGGGGAACTGGGGGGGCAGATCGGAGAGTTTGCTGCGCAGGTTCTCGCCGTAGGCATTACTGATCTGCAGCCACTCCAGCTGTTCGCGTACCGAGTTGACCAGCTCATTCAGCTCAAACAGATTCTTGTCGACGCTGCGCTGCTCGTCCTGCACCCGCTCAATCTGATCTTCCAGTGTGCCGAGCTGGATGGAGAGCGCCTGATTCTGCTGTTGCTGCTCCAACAGCAGCGGCATGTCGGTGGTGAGCTGTTTGCGCAGCCGTTCGCTCTCCTCCAGCGCCTGCTCGGTCTTCTCCCGCCGCAGCTGGTTCTGCTGGGTCAGCAGGCTGGCTTGCCACTCATCCTCGTCGGCGATGGCCAGATTGAGCTCCTGCAGTTTCAGCTTGCCGAGATCGTTGCGCTGCTGGGCCGAGAGCTGCTCCAGCTCCAGCATCTGGATCCGGTCGGAGAGGCTCTGCTCCTTCATTCTGGTCAGCAGCAGTTGTGCCTCCTGCTGGCGATCCGATTCGCTGCTGAAGCTCAGTCGCTCCAGCTGGCTGCGGGTCAGTTGCAGCTGTTTGCGCAGATCATCCACCCGCAGGTGATACTCCTGCCCGGTGCTCTCCAGCTGGTTGAGGCTGTCCATTACCCCCTGCCGCTCCTTGCGCAGGTTGAGCTGGCGGTTGCTGCTAAGGCCAATGGCCTGGCGCAGCGCCTCCTCCTTGAGGCTCGCCAGCGGCGGGCGAGCGGCGGGCTGATAGTTGTGCAGGCTCTCCTTGAGCCGTGCCGACTCCTTGGGGTAATCGATAAGGATCTGCTGATAGGCTTTGCTCTGTTCACGGTAGCGCTCGGCCTCTCTGGCAAATTGCAGTGCCTGCTGGTAGCTCTCCCGCAGCTTCTGGTTTTCCGGGGTATCGCTCTTGGGCACGCTCTGCAACAGGGATTCGGCCTGGGCAATGGCATCGTCGGCGCGCACGGTTGGCGGCAACAAGAGAAGGGAGAGCAGCAAGAGGGTGAGCAGGCGTTGCAACATGAGGCTCGTTTCCGTTCAGAAGAGGTGGCCCTAGCCTAAAACAGGGCAGGGAGGCGGGTAAAGCAGTCTATATTAATGATTCATAACACAAATAACAGGAAGTCGTGCTGCCGTTTCGCTATGATCCCGGCCGCTTTCTCTCCACCGAGTCGAATATGTCAGCTGTTGATCTGGGCACAGCCCCGCTATCTCGCCTTTTCTGGCGTTACGTAACCCCGACCGTGGCGGCCATGCTGATCACCGGCATCTATGTCACCATCGATGGCATCTTCGTTGGCCATGTGCTGGGTCAGGATGGCATGGCCGGTCTGATGCTGGCTTATCCCATCTGCGCCGTGCTTTATGCGGTGGGGGCGCTGATCGGCATGGGGGCCTCGTCGCTGGTCTCCTTCTATCTGGGGCAGGGCAACCCGGCCAAAGCCCGCCATATCGTCGGCAATGCCCTGGTGATAGTGTTGCTGGCCTCGGCACTGCTCAGTTTTATCGGGATCCGCTATGGCGAGCCCATGCTGGCCTGGATGGGGGCGGAGGGGGATATCTTCACCGCCGGGCTCTCCTACCTGCAGGCCTACGCCTGGCTGGGCGTCTTTGCGGTGCTGTCGATGGCGTTCAGCTCGCTGCTGCGCAACGATGGCCGCCCCGGATTTGTCACCCTCATCATGGTAGTCGGGGGGCTGCTCAACGTGCTGCTCGACTATCTGCTGATGGTGGTGTTTCCGTTCGGACTGGCCGGGGTGGCGACGGCCACTATGCTCTCCCAGGCAGTGACGGGCCTTGCCTGCCTGTGGCACTTCTTCACGCCGCGCAGCCGGCTGCGGATAAGCTGGGACACCTTGCGCCCCGATCTGCGGCTGATGGGCGAGACGGTGCGCCTCGGGGTCTCCAGTTTTCTGATGTACCTCTATCTCTCGGTAGTGCTGGCGCTGCACAACAAGGCGTTGCTGGCGGTCGGCACTTCGCTGCATGTGGCGGCCTACGGGGTGATCAGTTACACCGAGGCATTCTTCTATCTGGTGTTCGAGGGGATCGCCATGGGTATCCAACCCATCGCCAGCTTCAACGCGGGCGCCGGTCACTGGCGGCGGGTGTTGCGGATCCGCAATCTGGCACTCGAAGTGACGTTGGGGATCGCCCTGTGCGCCATGTTCCCGCTTTATCTATGGCCGGAGGCGGCGGTCTATCTGTTTGCCGGCGACAACGCAACCCTGCTGCCGGTGGCGAGCCTCGGGATCTGGCTCTACTTCTGGGGGCTGCCGATGGAGGGCTTGCTGCTGGTGGGGGCCACCTACTTCCAAGCCATCAATCGGGCCCGGATCGCCTCCCTGCTCACCGGTGGCAAGCTGGTGCTGATAGGCGGTTTCTTGTGGGGATTCTCGACCCTGTGGGGCGTGCCCGGGGTCTGGCTGGCATTGCCAACGTGCAGCTCATTGCTGGTGTTGGTGATGTGGCGGGCGATGCGTCGGGAGTCCGGCGCCCACGCGCTGGCCGGATAGGTAATCAGGTTCGACGTGCAGATAGCAGACAGGCAGCCATGGGCTGCCTGTTTTGTTAGAGGATGTTTTGTTAACGGGCTCTGCCGATTCAGGGCTTGAAGGCGCCGATAAAGATGGCGGGATCGACCCGGGTGTCGTTGAGGCTGACGTTCCAGTGCATATGGGGGCCGGTAGCGCGGCCGGTCGAACCGACTCGCCCGATGATGCCGCCACGCGGCAGGCTCTGGCCGAGCTTCACATCGATCTTTGACATGTGGCAGAACATGCTGATGAGCCCCTGACCGTGGTCGACAAAGACGGTATTGCCATTGAAGAAGTAGTTACCGATCAGGATCACCTTGCCGGCGGCGGGGGACTTGATCGGGGTGCCGGCGCCCACTGCGAAGTCGAGGCCGGAGTGGGGATTGCGCTCCTCGCCATTGAAGAAGCGACGCAGGCCAAACGGGCTGGAGAGGGGGCCGTTGACCGGCTTGTCGAACATCAGGTTGCTCGGCTGGTTGGGGCTGAAGGTCTGGTAAGCCCGGGTCTGCTCTGCCAGCTCTCGGTTGATGCGGGTCATATCCTCGGCGAGCGGATTGACCTGACGGCTGTTCTTGAGCTTGATGTGCTGCTCGCGGTAGTGCTTGGGGGTCACGGTGAAGCCGAGAGTACGGCCATCACCTGTGCTCAGTTGCTGGGCGCCGGGCGTGCTTTTCAGAGAGATGCCGACGATGGCGATCCACTGGTTGTCTTCACGCACCACCAGCACGGGTTTGTCGTGATAGCGGGCCGTGGGGGCAGTGGGTGACGCGCCAAGAGGGATCACCGCAACGCCACCCGGCACCGGATGGTTGAGCAGGCGACTGATAAAACCCTCGGCCAGGGCTGACTGGCTGGCCAGTAACAACAACAGACAACAAACAACTCTCATGACGATACACTCGATGTTAAAACGCCCGGGATGGCGGGATGACAACCCCCTGTCCGGCATTCGTAGATCACTAAAGGGTGACCACGACATGCTGGCCATGACAGACGCGGCTGGGGGAGGGAGCAGATTGTGCCTCGTTATGGTCGGGGCAGCCAGAGGCGAGGCGTGGCTGACGCCCCTTTTGTGCATAGCTGCGTCAGGTTTTATGTCGTGGTCGGGTTGCTTCGCCATTGAGTCGCCCCCGCCCTGGCTCTAGAATCTGCTTCCGGCACTGATGCCACCGACACTCCGAGGAGACGATATGAACGGATTACCCCCTTTGCGCACCACACCGGCCCGGTACACGACAGGTCGTGGCTGGCTCTGGGTTCGCAGCGGGTTCGATATCTTCAACAAGGGGATGGGGATCAGCGTAGCCATGGTGCTGGTCTGGTTTATGGTGGGCATGCTGCTGGAGCAACTGCCGGCGGGTGGCCTTATCTCCCAGCTGCTCTACATGGTATGGGGCGCGGGTTGGGTGGCGGTCGCCGCTCGGGGTTATCGGGGGGAGCCGCTGCAGTTTGCCGATCTCTTCGCCGGTTTTCGCTACAAGCTGACCCCGCTGATGCTAGGCGGTCTGCTGGTGTTGCTGCTGTTCAGCCTGGTTGGCCTCGTCTGTCTCGGTCTGCTCTCCATGTGGGGGCTGCTCCCGCTGTTGACGCAGGATCCCGAGAGCATGGTGGCCTCAGCCAGCCAGTTGCAACAACTGCTGCTGGTATTGCTGGTGGGGATGCTGCTCATCATTCCCGTGCTGATGGGGGTCACCTTTGCTCCGGCGCTGATCTACCACCACGATATCGGCATCATCCAGGCCGTACGCCTGAGCTTTGCTGGCTGCTGGCGCAATATGTGGCCCTTCTTCTGGTGGGGGCTGCTCTCAGCCATGTTGTTGCTGTTTGGCGCTGTGCTGTTGCTGGTAGGTCTGCTGGTGGTGATCCCGGCGCTCAACTACTCCATCTATGTGGCTTATCGGGATATTTTCCTCGACGAGAGTGCGCAGCCAGAAGCGCCGCACTCAGAACCATTCGGATTTGAAGCCTGATCAAGGGATCAGAGTGAAGAAGGGGCCCGCAGCGGCCCCTTCGTTATGTTTGGGTGTGCGGAGTGCTTACTCCTGCCAGATGGGATCCGCCGCCATGCGAGCCAGCAGAAAATCGAGGAAGCTGCGCAGCAGTGGCGACATCTGCTTGCGGGTGGCATATACCCCGTATACGCCGAGCCGCTTGGGCTGCCAGTCGGTCAGCAGGGGTACCAGTTCCCCGCGCTCCAGATAGGGTTGTGCCGAGTAGCGGGGTTGCAGGCTGATCCCGGCACCTTCCAGTGTTGCCTCCAGCAGCAGATTGGAGATATTGGCACTCAGGTTACCGCTGACCGGCACTGACTCGGGGCCATCCGGTCCATTGAACTCCCACAGGCTCTTGCCGAAGTAGGTGTAGGTGAGGCAGTTGTGCAGCGCCAAATCCTGCACCTTGTGTGGCATCGGATGACGGGCCAGATAGGCCGGGCTGGCACAGACTACCGAGTGGCAGGTGCCGAGACGACGCGCCACCAGATTGGGGTCGAGGTCGTTGGTGATGCGGACCGCCAGATCGATCCGCTCCTCTACCAGATTGACGGTTCTGTCGAGCAGCAGAATGTCGATGGCCGTCCCCGGGTATTGCGCCAGATAGTCGTTGGCAGCCCCGACCAGCAGCGCTTCTGACAGGGAGTAGCTGCTGGTGATCCGCAGTTGTCCCTTGGGGGCGTCATCGCCCTTCACGGCGATCTGCTCCATCTCTTCGCCGAGCGCCAGCATGGCGCGGGCCCGGTTCAGCGCCTCCTCTCCCGGCCCGGTCAGGCTCAGACGACGGGTGGTGCGGTGCAGCAGGCGGGCGCCCATCCAGCTCTCCAGCTCGGCCAGATAGCGTGACACCATGGCGCGCGACATATCCAGTTTCTCTCCGGCGCCGCTCAGGCTCCCTTGTTCGACTACGCTGACAAAGACCCGCAATGCGTTCAGTCGATCCATGTATGGCTCTCTATATGTTCGATATGTGCAACAGTGATGCGCTTTTTATGCTGTATTTGCACCTTATTAGATCCAATACACTGTGTCCATCAAATGAACCCCCGAATACTTAATGAGGAATAGATGATGAACAACACCCTGATCCGCAACCTGACTCTGGCGACCACCCTGCTGAGTGGCGCCGCACTGGCCGCCCCCCTGAGCGTGACCGTCTACAACCCTGGCGAGAAGGCGATCTTCCCGGTCTCCTCCTCACTGGTGACCGGTGACAAAGAGGCCATCCTGATCGATGCCCAGTTTGACGTGCAGAATGGCCAGGCGCTGGTCGACATGATCAAGAAGAGTGGCAAGAAGCTGACCACTGTCTATATCAGTGCCGGTGACCCCGACTTCTACTTCGGTCTGGAGCCGGTCATGGCTGCGTTCCCGGATGTCAAAGTGCTGGCCGATCAGCATGTGGTTGACCACATCAACCAGACCAAGGATGCCAAGCTGAGCTACTGGAGCCCGATCCTCGGCAAGGGCGCACCGAAGAGCTTGACCGTGCCGCAAGTGATGACCGCCAGCCACCTGACGCTGGATGGCGAGAAGATTGAAATCAAAGAGATGAATACCCCGAATGCCTACCTCTGGGCCCCTTCCATCAAGACTGCTTTTGGTGGTGTGCCGGTCTACCACGGAGTGCATGTCTGGATGGCCGACAGCCAGACCAAGGCGGCCCGCAGCAACTGGGTCAAGGCGCTGGATAACCTGCTGGCCCTGAAACCCGAGCGTGTGGTACCGGGCCACTTCCTGGGCACTGCTCCCAAAGGCACTGCTGCTGTGAGCTTTACCCGCGATTATGTAGAGCGTTTCGAACAGGAGCTGGCCAAGGCGAAAAACTCTGGTGAGCTGATAGAGGCTCTGAAGAAGGCCTATCCGGCACTGCCGGTTGACGATGGTCTGGCCATCGGTGCCAAGGTCAATACCGGCGAGATGAAGTGGTAAGCCACTGAGCCTGCTTTCCCTGTGTTTTTTTACCGGGCCTAAGGGCCCGGTTTTTTATCCGAGATTGAAGTGAGAATGAAGATGAGCGAACAACAAACCACCCTCCATTATGTCTATGACCCGCTCTGTGGCTGGTGCTACGGTGCCGCCCCCCTGTTGCAGGCGGCAGCCACCATTGCCGGACTCAAGATCGAGCTGCATGCGGGCGGCCTCTGGATGGGTAGCCGCCGTCAGCCGATGGGCGAGGCATTGCGTGATTATGTGCGCCCCCATGATCAGCGGATCGAAGCGCTGACCGGCCAGCATTTTGGCGAACGCTACTTTAACGAACTGCTGCTGCGGGAAGGCTGTCTGCTGGACTCCGAGCCGCCGATCCGTGCGGTTTTGGCCGTCACGGCGTTGGGGGGCGATGGGCTGGTCATGTTGCACCGGATCCAGCAATCCCACTATCGGGACGGGATCTGGATTGGTGAACCTGCGTTTCTCGCCACGCTGGCGGCAGAGCAGGGGATTGCAGCCGAGGCATTCCAGCAATCATATCTGCAGGCCCCCTTGCTGCAACATCTGGCAGATAGCCAGGGCTGGATGAAACGGCTGGGCGGTCAGGGTTATCCCACCCTTGGGTTGATGCACAACGGTAAGGTGAGTGCTGTTCGAGTGGCTGACTTTTTGGGCGATCCTGCCGGGTTGCGTCAGCATCTTCTTGAGTTGATGGAATAGTTATTAGAATGTGAACGGACAAGGTCTCTTTAGAATTGGAATGAACGGGCCGATATTCCTGTATGCAGAAGCGATATGAAAGCCTTCGACTTTCTGCTTGCAGACTATGCTCTATGTGACCATTCCCGGCGGATGTTGCGGGAGTGCAGACTCATTTCAAGGAAGCCCCCATATGTTCAAAAACATGTCTATCGGCCAGAAACTGAGTGCCGGATTCGCCATCCTGGCACTGCTGGTACTGGGCTTGGCCTGGTTCTCCATCAGTCAGTTGGCAAAGCTCTATGGTGATACCGAAACCATCACTGACAACCTGCTCCCGTCAACCCGCTATGCCAGCCAGATGCATGTTGCCATTCTGGATGCGCGCCGCTCAGAGCTGGCCCAGGTCATTGGTGGTTTGAACAAGGATGATCAAGAGGTAAGCGATCGCACTCTGACCTTCAATAAGGCCAAGCAGGAGTTTGAACAGGCCGCCCAAAAATACGGTGCTTTACCTTTCGCTACTGGCGAAGAGAAACAGGTTTATGAGCAGGTGGTTGCGGCGGGGGCCAAGTATTTTGCGGTGCATGACCAATTGTTGAGCGCCTTTGCTGCTGGCGATCTGGAGCGAGTCAGAAGTCTGCGCAAAAACGAAACCCGGGTCGCTCTGGAGGAGGTGGGAGCAAAATCCTTCCGCTTGCGGGAAATCAATAACGAGATTGCGGCCCAGATGACAAAAGATGTGGAGGCGCTCTACAGCAGTGCCAGAACCATGAGCGTCATCGTCAGTCTGGTGACGCTGGGTTTTGTGGTGGCAATTGCTTGGCTGCTGACTGGTCAGATCCGCAACCCCGTGATGGCGTTACTGGAACAGACCCGTCGTGTCTCCTCTGGTGATCTCACCTCCCGTATCGATATGCAGCAGTTCAACAATGATGAACTGGGAACCCTTGCCAAAGGGTTTGGTGAGATGCAGACCAATCTGCGCACCCTAGTGAGTGAAGTATCGGGCTCTGTGGTTCAACTGAGTTCCGCTGCGGAGGAGATCAGCTCTGTTGCCAGCCAGTCAGCCAATAACATGAATGCTCAGCAACATGAGCTGAACCAGCTGGCGACGGCGATGAACGAGATGCAGGCTACGGTGCAGGAGGTCTCTCGCAACACCAGCGATGCGGCCAGTGCCGCCACCTCGGCCAGCGAAACGGCAGAGATTGGTGCGCAAACGGTGAATGACTCCATTCTGCGCATCGAGCGGGTCGCCGGTGCTATCGAGAGCACTGCGGTGGTGATCCGCCAACTGGGCGATGACAGCCGCAATATCGGCATGGTGCTGGAGGTGATCCGCGGCATTGCTGAACAGACCAACCTGCTGGCATTGAACGCCGCCATTGAAGCGGCCCGTGCCGGTGAGCAGGGACGGGGGTTTGCTGTGGTGGCGGATGAGGTGCGTACTTTGGCCAAGCGCACTCAGGACTCCACCTCCCAGATCAACACCATTATTGCCGAGTTACAGCAGCGTGCCGAACAGGCCGGCAGTACCATGCAACAGAGTCAGGAGCTGATGAATACCACGGTCGCTACCGCGCGGGAAGCGGGCGAGTCCATCTCCCAGATCAGTGGCTCAGTCAGCAGCATCTCTCACATGAACATCCAGATTGCAACGGCCACTGAAGAACAGGGAGCAGTGAGCGAGGAGCTCAACCGTAACGTGGTCAATATCAGCCATGCTTCCGAAGAGGTGGCCGCCGGTGCCACCCAGATGGCTCAGGCGTGCAACGAGTTGAACCATTTGGCTACCCAGTTGCAGGATATGGTGCGCCGTTTCAGGGTGTAATCCCTCGGCGAGTCAAACAGCCCGATTACCGCAAGGTGATCGGGCTTTTCTGTTTTGGAGGGGCAGCCAGAGAGGTTCACCGCGAGCGGATGACTTGTCCCGCCGGACGATATTGTGCATGCTGATGGCCCATTTTCCAGGCAGGACTCTTGCTGTATGAATCTTCGCGATCTCGAATATCTGGTGGCGCTGGATGAGGAAAAACATTTTCGCAAAGCCGCTGAACGCTGCTTTGTCAGTCAACCCACCCTGAGCGGCCAGCTGCGCAAGCTGGAGGATGAACTCGGGGTCATTCTGATCGAACGTACCTCGCGCAAGGTGCTGTTTACGCCTGCTGGCGATGCCATGGCCCATCAGGCGCGTCGGGTGCTCAAGGAGGTGCGCGAGCTCAAGAGCATCGGCCAGCACTTCTCCGAACCGATGTCCGGGGAGATCCATATCGGTTTTATTCCGACCGTGGGCCCCTACCTGTTGCCCCGCATTATCCAGACCCTGCGTGAGCGTTTTCCCCAGCTGGAGTTTTACCTCTATGAGGAGCAGACCCAAACCCTGCTCAAACGGCTGGAAGAGGGGGAGCTGGATTGCGTCATTCTGGCCGAGATGCCTGGGATGGAGGGGTTTGGTTCAATCCAGCTCTATCATGAGCCGATGTGGTTGGCGGTGCCTTGCCATCACCCCGAAGCACAGGCCAAACAGGTGCCGCTTGGTAATCTCAAGGGCAAGAAATTGCTGATGCTGGCCGATGGCCACTGTTTGCGGGATCAGGCGATGGGATTTTGTTTCGCCGGCGGGATAGGTGAGGATCAACGCTTTAAGGGGACCAGTCTCGAGACGCTGCGTAACATGGTGGCCGCCGGTAGTGGCATGACTTTGGTGCCAAAGTTGGCCGTACCTGCCGATCATGATGAGGGCGGGGTGAGCTATCGACCTGTGGTTGACCCTGTGCCGGGGCGTACCATCTCGCTGCTCTATCGCCACTACTCGGTGCGTCGCCCCTGCTTCAACGAGCTGGCGGCCTCGATCGCCACGCTGATGACCAAGCAGTTGGTCCAATAAAAAAACCGGCAGCCAAGGCTGCCGGTTTTGCTTCTGCCGCGAGAGCAGCTTAGAAGATATCGTCGGTTGAGACAGGCCTTTCTACATCGGGGTTGTCACCGCCGTAGACCTGATTGCCATCCGAGCTCGGTGCTGCGTAGCGGGTCGGCTCAGTACCTTCCTTGAAGTATTCGTCGGTTCCGCCACTGGTTGCCAGCAGGCCGGTTTCGCTATCAATCTTCACCGTCATGATCCCTTCGGGAACCGGCATCTTGTGCTCCGGCAGCTTTTTGAGGGCGACTTTCATGAAGTCGATCCAGATAGGCTGCGCGGCGCCACCGCCAAATTCGGCACGGCCAAGACCACGCTGGTGGTTGTCAAAACCGATCCAGGAGGTGGCAACGATGTCCGGGGTGTAGCCGGAGAACCAGGCATCCCGCGATTCGTTGGTGGTACCGGTTTTACCGGAGATGTCGTGACGTTTCAGGTCGCGGGCTGCACGCCAGCCGGTACCACGCCAGCCGTTGCCCCCCCAGATGGCTGTGCTCAGGGTGTCGGTGATCAGGAATGCGCTCTGGGCACTGATGGTATGCGGGGCGATGGTTGGCGCGAGAGGGGTCTGCGTGCCATCTTGTGCGGCTCCATCAACAGTTGTCTGCGGCAGTGTGCTCTGCTCGGGCGCGGCCTGCTGTTCGCAGGTGGTGCAAGCAATAGCAGGATTGGCCTGATAGAGGGTGTTCTCCAGACTGTCGGTCACTTTGTCGATGAAGTATGGGGTCACCAGGAAGCCACCGTTGGCCAGTACCGAGTAACCACGCACCACTTCGAGAGGGGTGAATTCGGCAGCGCCCAGTGCCAGCGACTCATGGGGAGAGATGAAGTCGCGGGGGAAGCCAAAGCGGGTCAGACCGTCGATATAGGTATCCAGACCGATGGCGCGCATCAGTCGAACCGACATCACGTTCTTGGACTTGGCCAGACCCAGACGCAGCGGGGTGGGGCCATCATAAACGGCCGGGGAGTTCTTGGGCTGCCACATGGGCCCTTTTGACGGATCCCACTGGTTGATCGGCGCATCGTTGATGAGCGACGCCAGGGTATAACCATGCTCCAGCGCGGTCGCATAGAGGAAAGGCTTGATATTGGAACCGATCTGGCGACGCGCCTGATCGACCCGGTTGAATTTGGAGAGTTCGAAGCTGAAGCCACCGACCAGTGCTTCCAGTGCCCCATTTTTCGGGTTCATGGCAACCAGCGCGGCGTTGACGTCCGGGATTTGGGCCAGCAGCAACTCTTCGCCCTCTTCCCGCACCCAGATCTGGGCGCCGACTTTCAGCACATCGCGCGCCGATTTCGGGGCATAGCTCTGACGGTCGTCGGTAATAAAGGAGCGAGCCCATTTGATGCCATTCCAGCCGAGCTCTGCTTCCTTGCCATTTTTCAGTACCAGCGTGGCGCTGCGATCACCGAGCTTGGTCACGACCGCCGCCATCAGCGGATCATAAGTGGGCTGCTTGCCAAGGTGAGCGACGATCTGCTCGTAATCCCAGGCTGTCTCGCCAGCCTTCCACAACTGAGCCGTCGGGCCGCGATAGCCGTGGCGCATATCATAGGCAAAAACGCCATCCAGCAGCGCCTGTCTGGCTGCCCGCTGACGCTCGGCAGAGACGGTAGTGTAGACGTGCAGGCCCATGGTATAAGCATCTTCACCGAACTGCTCGACCATCTTCTGGCGCACCATCTCACCGAGATAGGGGGCGTGCAGGGTCACTTCGGCGCCGTGAAAACGGGCCTTGATCGGCATTTTGGACGCTTCGTCAAACTGGGCCTGGGTGATCTTGCCCGTTTCCAGCATCCGGCCCAGCACCACGTTGCGGCGCGCAAAGGCGCGCTCGGGGGAGCGAATGGGGTTGAGCATGGAGGGGGCTTTCGGCAGACCGGCAATAATGGCGATCTCGTCCAGTCCCAGATCCTTGACCTCTTTACCAAAGTAAACCTGTGCCGCAGCACCGATCCCGAAGGAGCGATAACCGAGGGGGATCTTGTTGAGGTAGAGTTCGAGGATCTCATCTTTTGAGAGATTCTGCTCGATCCGCCAGGCCAGGAAGACCTCCTTGATCTTGCGGATGATGGTCTTCTCATTGCTCAGGAAGAAGTTGCGGGCAACCTGCTGGGTGATGGTACTGGCACCCTGACGGGCATGGCCGGAGACAGCCCAGACGGATGCGGCTCGAATGATACCAATCGGGTCAATGCCCGGGTGCTCATAAAAACGTGCATCTTCGGTCGCCAGTACGGCATCGATCATGGGTTGCGGAATTTCGTCCAGACGCAGCGGAATGCGACGAATTTCGCCATATTGGGCGATCAACTCCCCATCCCGGCTGTAAACCCGCATCGGGGTTGCCAGCTTGACGTCACGCAGTGCGGTGACATCGGGCAGTTGGGGTTTGATATAGAAGTAGATACCGATGAGGCTGGCAACACCCAGCACAGCACCCAGCATCATGACAATAAACAGGCGAACGAGCCATTTCAGCATGGAAGAACTACCAATCGTCTTAAAATTAGCCAACGGGCGCAGAGTATAGCCCTTTTGCCATCGGGAATTCGAGGTTTTCCTGTGGCGAGCCACCCACCTCAAAAGGATGCGAGAGGTTAGCACTACGGGGAGCAATAACCAAGGAGGGCCACTTGCCATGAAGAAAGCGAGATGGGCCACTTTTCGGCATAAACTTTATGACATTGATAGTTAGAGCATTTAGGATGAGTGAAGCACTCCTCTGATCGGGTGTCCTACACTCTGTTCAGGAATAAAACCAAATAACGCATGGATGTGTATATGTTTGGGCTTTTTAACAAGGGATCCCTCCTTCCTCTGGTGGGTATTGATTTTGGCAGCCAGACCATCAAGGCCGTTACCCTCAGTGGCCGACCCGGCAAGCTTCATCTCGAATCTGTAGCCGATATTGCCACCCCGAAAGGGACGCTTGTTGACTATCAATTGCAGGATATCGAGCGCGTCAGCCAAACTCTCAAGACCCTCAAGCGTCTTATTCCAACTCACAGCGACTATGCCGCCACTGCGGTGACCGGCTCCAACGTGATAACCAAGGTGATCCAGATTGATGCCCGCCTCAGCGACAAGGAGCTGGAGAGTCAGGTGCAGCTGGAGGCCGAGCAGATCATTCCCTTCCCCCTCGATGAAGTGAGTCTCGATTTTGAGGTGCTGAGCACCAACAACAGTGAAGATCGTCAGGATGTGCTGCTGAGCGCAGCCCGTACCGAGAGTGTCAACGGCCGGGTCAGCGCCCTTGCCGAAGCCGGTATTGCCGTCAAGGTGGTGGATGTGGGCGCCCACGCGCTGGGCCGTGCCGTGGTGGCCTGTCTGCCCGAATTGCAGGAGAGTGAACGGCCAATCGGAGTGATCGACATTGGTGCCAGTGCCATGACCTTTGCGGCGCTGGTCAAGGGGGAGGTGATCTACTCCCGCTTGCAAAACTTCGGCGGCGATCAGTACAGCCAGGCGCTCTCCTCCTTTTATGGCATGACGCTGGATGAGGCTGAGCAGGCTAAAACCAAAGGTACCTTGCCTGTTGACCATGAGCTGGATGTGCTGATGCCCCACATCAACTCGCTGTTGCAGCAAGTGCGGCGCAATATCCAGCTGTTTTGCAGTTCATCCGGTTATCGCGACATCGCAAAACTGGTGCTGACGGGGGGAGGCAGTCTGCTACCCGGTTTGTTGGTGCAGGTAAAAGAAGAGGTCAATTGCGAGGTGTTGCACCCGGATCTGTTCGCTCTGTTTGGCAAACCGAAAGGGGAGGCCGAGCTGGTACATGGTGCTAAATATATGACGGCATTCGGGTTGGCTCTGAGGAGTTTCACACCATGTCAAATATAAACCTTCTACCCTGGCGTGAAGCCCGGGCCCAGCGCCAAAAGAAACAGTTCGGGGCCTTGCTGGGGATTTTTGTGCTGGCCACGGTCGCGTTGGGATTTTTTGCCAACTGGCTGGTTGATCGCCAGATCGTCGCCCAGCAGCAGCGCAACCAGCGGCTGGTTCAGGAGATGACTATTCTGGATGCCCAGCTGGGGGAGATCCGTCTGCTCAAAGAGCGTCGCAAGGAACTGATCGATCGGATGCAGCTCATCGAGCAGTTGCAGATGCGCCGCAATGTGCCCGTCCGCCTCTTCAATCAGCTGCCTTCATTGGTGCCCAACGGGGTTTACCTCAACACCCTCTCGATGCAGAACAATATTATTGATGTAAATGGCAAGACCGAAGCCTATGGTCGGGTGGCCAGCATGATGCGGCGGATTGATGGTTCCGGCTGGCTGGGTCAGGCAAAGATAAGCACTATTTTTGCGGCTGATGTTGCGCCAGTGTCATTGAGCCAGTTTTCCATGATGTTCCTGATCGCCAACAATGCTGCGGCTGCAGGGAATGTGGCCAAGGAGCAACAATGAACCTTCAGCAACTCAACGAGTTGGATATCAATGACATAGCAAGCTGGCCAAAATGGGCAAAAGGGGTCTTCATCTTTTTCTGCTGCGTGTTGAGCGGTGGAGCCATCTACTACTACGTGATTGCCAACTCACTGACCAGTTTGACTCAGGAAGCGGGGAAAGAGACCGAACTGAAAGCCCAGTTTGAAAGCAAGGCGATGCTGGCTGCCAACCTGGGGGCATACAAGGCACAAATGGTCCAGCTTGAGCAACTGGTTGATACCCAACTCAAGCAGTTGCCCAATACCCATGAGGTCGCCGGTCTGCTGGACGATATCAGCTTTATTGCTACCGACAATGGCTTGAAATTGAACCGGATCAACTGGGAACCCGAGGTCAAGCACGAGTTTTCGACAGAGCTACCGATGCGTATCGAAGTCGTGGGCACTTACCATGAAATTGGCAAGTTCACCGCTGACATGGCCGCTTTGCCCCGTATCGTCATCCTTGACTCCTTCACTCTGGGTCAGAGCAAGGATGAAGGGGAGCTGATTTCGATGTCGATGTTGGCAAAGACCTACAAGTACAACGGTAAAACAGTGGAGCCGAAACAATGAGACGCATCTGCTGGTTGTTACCTGCCCTCTTGCTGGCGGCGTGTGGTGGCCAGGAGGACATGGATAGCTATGTCGCCCAGACCAAAGCAAGGCCGCCCATACCTATCGAGCCCTTGCCCGAGCTGAAGCCTTTTGCCCCCATGCACTACCAGCAACGCGAGTTGCGCAGCCCCTTCATGGTTCCCCAGCCTGAGGCGACGGTCGGAAGCACAAGCACTGCCAAGGCCCAGCCGGATTGTGCTCAGACCCTGATGGATCGTGAGAAAGAGGTGCTGGAAAATTATTCGCTGGCCAGTCTGTCGATGCATGGTTCTTTGGGTAAGGCGGGGCAGTTGTGGGCCTTGATCAGCACCCCGGATGGCAAATCGATGCGGGTCGGGCTCAACCAGTATATGGGGCTTGATCAGGGCCGGGTCATCAAGATCACTGACACTGCCGTGGATTTGCTGGAAACCATTCCGGACGGGAAGGGGTGCTGGGTAACAAGAGAAACCCAGTTGGCGATGGCCAATGTGCAAGAAAAACAATAATCAGGGACAAACAGCAATGAGAACAACAATAGAGAGTGTATCCAAAGTGGCTTTGCTGTTTTGCGCCTGCGCCCTCAGTCAGGCGTGGGCAGTGGCAACCCTGCAGGAGATCAAGGTCAATCCGCTGCTTGCCGATCAATTGCTGGTAGAGCTCAGTTTCAGTGAGCCTGTCACAGGCTTTACCGATCGTCTCTCTTACCAACCCAATCAGCTGTTGTTGCATGTTCCCGGTGCGGTAGGGGCGCTGAAAGTGAACCCGCTGCCGATCCAGCGCCTGGGGGTAGATAATATCAAGGTTGAGGGTAAGGGCGCAGGTCTGGATATCAAGATCGCACTCGATCAGCTGGCCCCCTATCAGGTTCAGCAACAGGGGAACAAATTACTGGTGTCATTGGGCGAGGGGGCCTCTTCCGGGCTCATCAATGGTGAGAGCGCGCTGATTGCGCCCACAACCTCGGCTACTCCTGTGCCAGCGCCCTCTGCGATGGTGGCCACACCCTCTCCTTCAGCGCTGCTCAATCCTCAAGTCGTTTCCCGGTCGATGCCTGTTGCGCCCGTGACAACGCCGGCAGCAACACAGCCTGCCAGCAAGCCGGTGCTTAACAACTATCAGAGCAGTGGGGGCGGCGCCTATTTCAACTCGGTGACCGGTGTGGATTTTCGTCGTGGCAAAGATGGCCAGGGGGAGTTTCTGGTTACGCTGGATAACAGCTCAGCCGCTGTTGATGTGAGCAGCCGCGGCCAGACCGTACTGGCCAAGTTTCATGGTACTCGGGTACCGGATGGTTTGCTTAATCTGATCAACGTGCAGGATTTTGCAACGCCGGTCTCTCAGGTTGAAGTCTCCCGGCAGGGCAGTGATACCCTGTTTGAACTGTCGATCAATGGTCAGTTTGATTACCGTTACGATCAGGCTGACAAGCTCTTCATTATCGAGGTGAAAAAGCGGACGACGGCCACGGCATCCAAGCAGTATCAGGGCAAACCCATCTCATTGAACTTCCAGGATATTCCAGTCCGTACCGTGTTGCAGCTGATCGCCGATTTCAACAACCTTAACTTGGTAACCACAGATTCGGTAGCAGGCAATATTACCCTGCGTCTGGATGGGGTGCCGTGGGAGCAGGCGCTCGACATTATTTTGAAAGTGCGGGGTCTGGATAAACGACTGGACAACAACATTCTGCTGGTGGCACCAGCGGAAGAGATCGCAACACGCGAGAAGCAGCAACTTGAGAGCCGCAATCAGGTTGCAGATTTGGCGCAGCTCTATACCGAATATCTGCAGATAAACTATGCCAAGGCCTCGGAAGTGGCGGCCCTGCTCTCTTCCGAAAGTACCAAGTTGCTGTCACCCCGTGGTGCGGTGAGCGTGGACGAGCGAACCAACGTGCTGGTGGTCAAGGATACCGCCGATGTCATCAGCAGCATCAAACGGATGCTTGATATCCTCGATATTCCGGTCAAGCAGGTGGTTATCGAGGCGCGGATGGTGACCATTGATGACGGTTTTGATGAAGCGCTCGGAGTGCGGTGGGGGGTGACCAAAAACGATGGTCATGGCAACAGTACGTCCGGCTCCATCGAGGGGAATGATGGCTCTGGTAACAACAACGGCAGTTCTGCAATTAATCCCAGCCCTCGGCCATCAGCAGACGATCGGTTGAACGTCAATCTGCCGGTGACCAATGCGGCCGGTACTTTGGCCTTCCAGGTTGCCCGTCTGGCTGATGGCACCTTGCTGGATCTCGAGTTGTCGGCGCTGGAAAAAGAGAGCAAGGCCGAGATTATCGCCAGTCCGCGGGTGACCACGGCGAACCAGAAACCGGCATTGATTGAGCAGGGTACCGAGATCCCCTATGTGGAGTCCTCTTCCAGTGGCGCTACCTCGGTTACCTTCAAGAAGGCGGTATTGAGCCTGAAGGTTACCCCGCAGATCACCCCTGACAATCGGGTGATTCTCGACCTGACCGTGACCCAGGATACCAAGGGTGAAACGGTACCGACCGGTACCGGTGATGCGGTTTCCATCAACGCCCAGTCCATCACCACTCAGGTGTTGGTGAACAATGGCGAGACCCTGGTGTTGGGCGGCATTTATCAGCAGACCATCAAGAGCGATGTGACCAAGGTGCCGCTGCTGGGTGACATTCCCGGATTGGGGGCCTTGTTCCGCAAGACCACCAGCGAGAACAAAAAGCGGGAACTGCTGATTTTCGTGACGCCCAAGATAGTCACCGACGCCTTCTGAATGCTTTACATGTGAGGGTAAAACACATATAACCTTACGCCCCAATGAGGCTGGGGCGTAAGGGCTGCGGTTGCCAGTCCCGATATCTATTGAGATAATCCCCCTCCTGATCCATCGCAAGATAAGGTTCATAGGTACCCCGATCCAGTATTCATCGGGGTCGTACAGTTTGTAATTACTAACGAAAAGACATGGCTGAGAAACGCAATATTTTCCTGATAGGTCCCATGGGTGCGGGCAAGAGCACCATAGGTAGACATCTGGCAGAACAACTGCATATGGAGTTTTTCGACTCAGATCATGAGATTGAGCGCCGCAGTGGTGCCGATATCGGCTGGGTGTTTGATGTTGAAGGCGAAGAGGGTTTCCGTATTCGCGAAGAGAAGGTGATCAGCGAATTGTCTGAGCAGCAGGGTATCGTGCTGGCAACCGGTGGTGGTGCCATCAAGAGCCGGGAAACCCG
Source organism: Aeromonas sp. R1-1 (assembly GCF_040908495.1). Lineage (NCBI taxonomy): Bacteria > Pseudomonadati > Pseudomonadota > Gammaproteobacteria > Aeromonadales > Aeromonadaceae > Aeromonas > Aeromonas sp. R1-1. Next base: position 26,712 of record NZ_JBFODV010000088.1, read on the forward strand.
CAACAAGTTGTCTGCTCGTGGCATCGTGGTCTACCTCGAAACCACCATTGAAAAGCAGTTGGCGCGCACACAGCGAGACAAACGCCGTCCTCTGCTACAGACCGAAGAGCCGCCGCGTGAGGTGCTTGAGCGTTTGGCACAAGAGCGCAACGCCCTTTATGAAGAAGTGGCTGACTTTGTTATCCAGACAGATGACCAGAGCGCAAAGATCGTTGCCAATCAGATTGTGAAGCTGATCGGTATGTAATCAAGAGGACGTCCATGGAACGGTTGAAGGTTGAACTGGGTGAGCGCAGCTATGCTATCGAGATAGCTGCCGGGTTGTTGCAGCGCCCCGAGGCGCTGGGATCGACCATCAAAGGCAGGCGGGTGGTGATAGTGACCAACACGGTCGTTGCCCCGCTCTATCTTGAACGGGTAATGGCACTGCTGTCCGGTTTTCAGGTTGAATCCCTGATCCTGCCTGACGGTGAGGCATACAAGAACCTGGCGACCTTTGAGCGGATCATGTCTGCTCTGCTTGAAACCAACCATGGGCGTGATACCACCCTCATCGCTCTGGGGGGCGGTGTGATCGGGGATGTGGTGGGCTTTGCGGCAGCAAGCTATCAACGTGGCATTCCTTTTATCCAGATCCCGACCACCCTGCTCTCCCAGGTTGACTCCTCTGTCGGCGGTAAAACCGCTGTCAACCACCCCCTCGGCAAGAACATGATTGGGGCTTTTTATCAGCCCAAACAAGTTGTTATCGATACCGAATGTCTGAGTACCTTGCCAGCCCGCGAATTTGCCGCGGGGATGGCCGAGGTGATCAAGTACGGCATCATTTGGGATGCTGATTTCTTCAGCTGGCTGGAGCAGAACATGGTGCGTCTGCAACAGCTGGAATCTGCCGCGCTGGTCTACGCCATCAAACGTTGCTGCGAGATCAAAGCCGATGTGGTCGGTCAGGATGAGACCGAGCACGGCGTCCGTGCGCTGCTCAATCTGGGTCACACCTTTGGTCATGCTATCGAGGCCGAGCAGGGGTATGGCAACTGGCTGCACGGTGAAGCAGTATCCGCCGGCACCATGCTGGCAGCCTGGACTGCGCAGGCCCGTGGCGATATGAGCGAAGAGGACGTCGCGCGAGTGCGCGCTCTGCTGCTGGCCGCCAATTTGCCCATTCATGCGCCTGCCGAGATGGATTTCGCCGCCTTTATTCGCCATATGCGCCGTGACAAGAAGGTGCTGGAAGGCAAGCTGCGTCTGGTGTTGCCGGTTGGCATCGGCCATGCGCAGGTGGTGGGGGATGTGTCCGATGCCGAGTTGCTGGCGGTGATCGAGTCTGGTCGTGACGAATAAACTGCTAAAACTTCCTTCCCAGCGGCAGCTGGTTGACCGGCTGCTGCATCTGATTGAATTCAATCACCCTTTCATTTTTCTCTCCGGTAAACCCGGTTGTGGTCGTGGTACCCTGTGCGAATCCCTGCTCGGCGTGTTGCCGGAAAAAGTGCGGGTGGTAAGCCTGATTGGTACACCTGCCATGAAGATGGTGGATGTGCGCCAGCTGTTGCTGCCACAGGTGGTGGCGCGCCCGCTGTTCAATCCACAGGATGCGCTGGCGGAGAGCTTCTTTCGCATGCTGGAGGGGAGCAAGCCAGCCACCCTGTTGCTGCTGATAGAGCGGGCCGACCAGTTGCCAGCCGAATTGCTGGGAGAGTTGTGGGCGATCATCCGTCATAACGATACCCTGGCGGCGCCCCATCAGCTGGCCATTATCGTCTCGGGCAGTGACGTCTGGTGTCGTACCCAACGGCCGCAGCTCAAAGGGCGTGCCATGCCAGCCCTTGAGCTGGAAGTGCCGCCACTGAGCCCGCCCGAGCAGCGCATCTTCTTGTATGAGAAAGCCAAAGAGCTCAAGATCCCGGCGACCCTCTTGCCCAAGCCGCAAGTGGAGGAGATCCTGAAAACGGCGAACGGACATCCGTCCACCATCATGCAGTTACTGGAGGATATCATGACCGACAGAAGGCCCAAGAAGCGTCAGGCGGAGTTGCCTGTCAAGAAGATTGCCACCGCCATCGCGCTGGTCGCTGGCGGCCTGCTGGCATTGAGTTACCTGCTGCCTGCGCTGTTTGACAATGAAAGCAAACCGGCACTGCAGGATCCTGCGCAGAACACGGCATTGCCGATCCCGGTAACGGGAGGCGATCCCCTCACCGCAGGCGGTTCGAATACCGATACCGCTTCACAAGGCGCGCAAAACAGCGATGCAGCCAGCAATCCCAACGGGGTAGTGAAGGATTGGCAGCCGGAGGCGAAAGTGCTGCCCAAATCGGTGGAGAGCGAAACTGTGACCACCGAATCAACCAATTACGAAGGGCGTCGGGTGGTGATCTCTGACGAGGTCGTGCAAAAGCTGATGACCGAACCCAAGGTGAGCGGCGCTCTGCCTACTGACGTGGTGGACGAGCTGACCGGCAAGAACCCGAGTGGTACAGCCCCCAGTGGTGCAATCGCAACCACAGCTCCGGCCAGTACCGCCAAGGCACAGAATCCTGTGACAACCGCAACGCCTGTGGCCACCACCAAAACCGCCAGCAACGAGCCGGTTGCCGCGCCAGCACCCAAGGTGGCCCTGACACCGGTCGCCACCTTGAACAAGAAGCCGCGCAACCACTACAGCGTTCAGCTGATGGGGGCTAGCAACACCAAGGCGGTGGATCAATTTGTCGCCGAGCATGGTCTGGCGGGCAAGGTATGGGTCTATCAGACCAAATTCCGTGGCAGCCCCTGGTACGTGGTGCTGCAAGGGGATTATGCCGGTCTGACCCAGGCCAAGAGTGCCATTCGCAAGCTTCCGCCAGCCTTGCTGAAAGGTCAGCCCTGGCCCAAGTCGTTTGCACAGGTACAAAAAGAGCTGAAGCAATAGCCTTGATACCGGATAAGGGGGTAGAATCGTCCCCCTTTTTGGGTCTTGCCTTCTTACACACCGGATTTCCATGAAAAAAACACGCGCTTTTTTAAAATGGGCCGGGGGAAAATACTCCCTGGTTGAAGAGATTGCCGAGCGCCTGCCGGCCGGGCGTGTGTTGCTGGAGCCCTTCGTTGGGGCCGGGTCTGTGTTTCTCAACACCGACTACGACGCGTATGTGCTCAACGACATCAATCCGGATCTGATCTGCCTGTACAACCACCTCAAGCTGACGCCGGACAGTTTCATTGCCGAGGCGCGCAAGCTGTTTGTGGCAGAGCACAACCACAAGGCGGCCTATTACCGGCTGCGTACCCAGTTCAATCAGACCGAGACCACCTTCGAGCGGGCACTCTTGTTCCTGTTTCTCAACCGTCACGGTTTCAATGGACTGTGCCGCTACAACAAGAAGGGCGGCTTCAACGTGCCGTTCGGTTCCTACAAGAAACCCTATTTCCCGGAAAAAGAGCTGTGGGCCTTTGCCGAAAAGGCGCAGAAGGCGACCTTTATCTGCGAGAGCTACGCCGATGCCATCAAGCGTGCCGAAGAGGATTGGGTTATCTATTGTGATCCACCCTATGCGCCGCTCTCCACTACGGCGAGCTTCACCACCTATGCCTCCGGCGGGTTTACCCTGGATGATCAGGCGATCCTGGCGCGACTGGCCCGTCACACAGCCGCTCACAAAGGGGTGCCGGTGCTGATCAGCAACCACGATATCGAGCTGACTCGTGAGCTTTATCGCGGTGCCCGCCTCGACGAAATCCTGGTCAAGCGCACCATCAGCCGCAACGGCGGCACCCGCAACAAGGTGGCCGAATTGTTGGCGCTCTATCCCCCCGGAATCGAACCGGAGCAGGGCTACTATCCCAGCGACAGTGAACTGCTGCCACTGACGTAACAGACCATGCGGCGCCCA
>NZ_JBFODV010000089.1:0-2061 GCF_040908495.1 Aeromonas sp. R1-1
CGATCGGCTTCTCCGGTACCAGGTCTTCACCACGGAAGATACGCATGGCTTTCGGCGCCAGGGCGAACCAGGTTTTGGCATGGAACAGGCACGCCAACCCTGTTTGATCTCGACAAGTTTCTCCATCAGGGGGGGGCGCTGGCCAGCCTGCCGAAGATCCGGGCCGGATTCACCATCATGATCCCCGAGCTGCCCACCGATCCAAGTGATAACAAGTCCCAGTGGGTGCGCCAGTCACCGGACAGTTCCATCTATATCTTCGGTCAGGTCGGAGCCCCCGGTCGCTATGCCTTCAATGAGCAGATGGGCTTTATCGACATCCTGTCGGCCGCCGATGGTCCGACTGCGGCGGCGGATCTGCGCAATGTGCGTATCGCCCATCGCAGTGGCAGCACTGCGCGGGTCAGCAAGCTCGATCTTGCCCTCTACTTTGAAACTGGCGATGAAACCTTGCTGCCCAAGGTGCTGCCCGGCGACTCCATCTATCTGCCGGAGAAGAATCGCCCCTGGCTCGACGAGCCCAAGGAGAACACCATTCGGGTGTTGGGGGCGATTGCCCGTCCCGGTCGCTACCGCTTTGACTCCTCCATGACCCTGCTGGATCTGCTGGCAGAGGCGGGGGGCCCGACCAGCAGCGCCTATATCAAGAAGATTGTGGTGATCAACATGGCCACCAGTGGTCAGGGGGATCAGGCCCGCAGCTTCGATCTCGACGGCTTTGCCAAAGAGCCCGACTTTAGCCAGTTGCCGGTGCTGCGTGCCGGGGACACCGTCTTTATCCCTGATAGCAAAAGCAGCAACTGGGCCATCTTCATGGATGGCATGCGCGACATCCTGACCACGATCTCGGTGGTGGCCCTGGTCGGGACGCTTTGATATGAGCATCCCCATTCAATATCTGGAGCTCGAATCCCTCTACGCGGCGACGGTCGCCCGGGGGATCCGCTCGCTGGCGGTCACCTCGTCGGAAGGGGGGGAGGGGGTGAGCTCCATCTGCGATGCGCTGGCAAGGCGCTCGGAGGCGGATGGGCTGCGCACCCTGCTGGTGGATCTCAACCTCTATCATCCCGGCCGCGCCACGGCGGTTGCCTGGGGGCCCAATGATGTGCCCGAGCCGGTAGCCACTGGCCGGTCGTTGTCGCTGCTCCCGGCGCCGGGCAAGGATCTGATGGCCTTTCGCAACAAGGATACCTTGCGCCAATTGCTGGTTCGCTGGCTGGAACATTACGATGTGGTGATCTTCGATACCTCGCCGCTCACTGCCCTCAATCGGGGTAATATTCCGGCCGATCAGGTGTGTGGAGCCTGTGAAGGGGCGCTGCTGGTGGTATTGGCCGGGGTGACCCCGACGACCGTGGTACAAAGTGCGGTGGATAAACTGACCCGTGCCGAGGCCAATCTGATTGGCGCAGTCTATAACGACAAGCTCAACCCGGGGCTGGCCAGCGAGATCCTGCGCGAGCTCAACCGTCTGCCCAGTAACCGGGTGACCGAATGGCTCAAGCGCTGGTGTCGGCGCAGTGCCTTGCTCAATTTCCGGATCTGATCGCCCGCTGATGGAGGCCCGATATGGATGACTGGTTGCGATCTGCTCCGGCAACCCTGCAGGCGGTGCGCGAACTGCGCAACCGGCTGGCGCAGGGACTCTCCCTGTTTCAGGTCTCCCCAAAGGATCAAGCCAACTGGTTGCTCTGTTTCAGTGAGCTGGCCACCAATAGCGTCAAACACACCGTCCCTCCCGCGACCCGGCTCTGGCTCACGCTGAAAGAGGATGAAACGGGCTTGAGTTTGATACTGGAGGATGATGGCGGCCCGCAACCCGGTCTTGCCAGTGCGCCGTTACCCGATGAGCTGCAGGAGGGGGGATACGGGCTGGCGCTGGTGCACCAGCTGTTTGCCGAGGTGCACTTCTCTCGCAACGGTGAGCGCAATCGCGTGACTCTTCGCCAGCAGGGCTCGGTCAACCAACTGCCGGTGCTCGCGGTGATCGACGATGACAAGGTGATGCGTGCCCTGCTCACCGCCTATCTCCATGAGCACTACCGGGTTGAAAGTTATGCC
>NZ_JBFODV010000009.1:0-26761 GCF_040908495.1 Aeromonas sp. R1-1
GATAGGGTTCGTTCCCCTTGGCCTTGGCGGCATCAATGGCCTGCGCGAACAGGATGTTCTCCTCCACCCCGGCCTGCAGCTCGGCAAGGCCGCCGTTGCGGTCCGTGGTCTCGAAGCAGGTCATGCCGCGCAGGCCCGCCTCCACAAACCCTTTTCGCAATACATTCAGGGAACCCTTGATGAAGTTGGGCGAAGCGTGGTGGTCGATCACCGCGCTGCAGCCGCTCTTGATCGCTTCCAGCGAGCAGATGAGACCGCTGTAGTAGAGGGACTCCTCATCGAGCGCCCGATCGAGCCGCCACCAGAGGTTTTTCAGGGTGGAGATAAAATCCGGGCAAGGGGCGATATTGGCCATGATCCCCCGCGACAGGCCGGAGTAGAAGTGGTTGTGGGCACAGACGATGCCCGGCATCACCAGCTTGCCCCCCATCTCCCGATAGTTGGCCTCCGGGTAGAGGGCCCGCAGATTGGGCCCCACCGCTTTGATAAGCGATCCTTCGATGGCGATATCCACCCCTTCCAGCACCCGAGTCGGCTCCAGCTGGACAGCGGTGACGTTCTTCAGAATAAACATGGTTTGCTCCTTCGCTTATTCGTGGTTCGCTCAGGCCTCGACGGCCCCCAGCAGGTAGTGGTGATGAGCATGGACATGGCTGATGATGCGGCACATGTCAGCGAGCGCCTCGGGGGCATCCTTGATCCGGCTCTGGGCGTCGATGGTCAGGCGATAGGTCTCGCCATCCTGACGCACCCGCAGTTCGCCACCATCCGCCAGATAGAACCCGGGGTTGCGGCTGTTGTCGAAGTCCTCGGGCAGGCTGAAGATGGTGACCTTGTCCTGATAGGGCTTGCCCTGCCACGGGCAGAACTGGGCGCAGTTGCCACATTCGTTGCAGTAGGCATCCAGGTGCAGGGTCTGGAACTGGTCTTTGAAGCCCGGCACCGCGATGGCGACGTTGGCCCGGTTGGGGCAGACATCCACGCACTTGCTGCAGAGGTAGTTGCACTCGAGGCAACGGTGCGCCTCTTGCGCCACGAAGGCATCGCGCTCGTTCTGGTCAACCATGGTGACGGCGATGCTCCCCTTGCGGCGGTAGATCTCATCCTTGCCCGACGGCTGGATGGTCACTTCACTCTGCTGGCTGGCGATATGCTCACGAGAGAGCACCAGATCCGCGGCGCGGCGGGCACCACCGATGGCACCGACGATGGAGGACGGGCCGCTCTGCACGTCACCGATGAGGAAGACGTTGCGACGGCTGGTTTCGCCGGTCTGGCCATCCACCTCGGGCCAGCCATCGTTGCCAAGAGGAATCCCCATCGCTTTGAGCACCTCGCAGTCAGGCTGCTCGCCGATGGCGGTGATCAGGGCATCCATCTGCATCACTTCGGTCTGCTCGGTAGGCACCGGACGGCGGCGGCCCTGCTCGTCAGGATCCCCCAGCGCCATCATCCGCACAGTGAGCTTGCCATCTTTCTCAAAGCGCTCCGGATTGGTGAGGAAGCAGAAACGCACTCCATCTTCCACCGCTTCCAGATACTCCTCGCGATAGGCGGGCATCTCTTTTTCGCTACGACGGTAGATCACGGTCACATCGCTGACACCGGGCACCTTGAGGGCGGCGCGGGCACAGTCCATGGCGGTGTTGCCGGCACCAACCACAGCCACATGGCGGCCCAGCGGCAGCGGTTTGCCCTGATTGAAGCTGCGCAGGAAGTGGAAGGATTTGTAAATCCGCTCGTGACCCCCCTCGAGGCGCATGCCGCCATTCTTGTCGGCGCCGATGCCGACGAAGACATAGCTAAAGCCCTGGGCGTGCAGCTTGTCGACGGTGAGCGCCGGATCGCAACCAAACTCGAACTTGACCCCGTGGGCGGCGACAAAGTCGATGTCGTGCTGGATAAGCTCGGCCGGGATGCGGAACTCGGGGATGATGTGCTTGACCACGCCACCGGCATCGGCTTCACGCTCGAACACGGTGACCGGATGACCGGCACGGGCCAGGAAGTAACCGGCGGAGAGACCGGCAGGGCCTGCACCAATCACCGCAACCGGGTGCTTGTCACCACTGCCTGCCGGTTTGTGCCAGCGGGCCTTGTACCCTTCCCAGCCGCGCTCCAGTGCCACTTTTTTCAGCTCGCGGATATTGAGCGCACTGTCGTAGTCGAGACGGGTGCAGTTGTACTGGCACTGGTGATCGCAGATATGGCCGGTGATGGCGGGCAAGGCGTTGCGCTGATAAATCAGCTCAAGGGCCGCCACATACTCCCCCTCGCCCATCAGGCGAATGTACTCGGGGATATCCTGATGCACGGCGCAGGCGGTGACGCAGGGTGCCACATAGCAGTCAGTCAGCGGCAGACCACCGCCCACTTCGATACGATCGTCGGACTTCCACTCCTTCTGGGTGTAATCCATGGTGAGCGCCTTGGCAGCAAGCGCCTCCAGCTTGGCCACATCCACCTGACTCATGCCCCAGCTGTCAGAGGCGTCGATCTCTTTGAGACACTCAATCTGGCGCAGGTAGCCACCCGGTTTGAGCAGGTCGGTGGCCATGGTGATGGGACGAATGCCGGTTTCAAATATCTCCGCGATGTTGAACTTGCTGGCGCCGCCCGAGTAGGAGATAGGCAGCTTGCCATCGAAGGCGCGGGACAGCACGGCTGCCACGTTGATGGAGAGCGGGAACAGCGCACGGCCGGACATATACATCTCATCCCCCGGCAGCGCCCCTTTGCGGTTGATGGTGCCCAGGGTGTTGGTCAGCTTGACCCCGAAGGTGAGCCCCTTCTCGGCCCCCAGCGCCATCAAGCGGGTCAGCATCGCCTTGGCCTGATCCAGCTTGAGGTCGTGATCGAACGACTCTTCGCTCAGACCAATGTAATCAAAGCCGCAGGTATCGAGGATCTCGCGCACCCGCGGGTAGCCCAGCAGGGTCGGGTTCAGTTTGACGAAGGTGTTGAGCCCCTTCTCTTCCAGCATGTAGCGGCAGATGGCCTCGATCTCGTTCGGCGGGCAGCCGTGCATGGTGGAGAGGGTGACACCGTGCACTAGATTGGCCGGGATGCGTTCCACCAGCTGTTGCAGACGATCACGCCGCGCCCCCAGTCCCAGCTCGGCGATAAACTGCTCGTCGACCACCAGCTCGCGCAGCACCTGCTGGTACTCGGCAAATTTCGGACTTTGGCTTGCATCCATCAGACTGTGGATGAACTGCTGCATCGGTGGCTGTTTGATGCCATCGAGGTTGTACCCCACGCTCATGTTGAAGATGAAGGACTTGGCCTCTCCGTCGAGGCGCGGGTCGAACACCTCTTCTAACAGGTAGAGGGCAAACCAGGCTTTAAGATACTCGTCAAACGCCTTGGGCAGGGTGAACTCGGTGGACCACTCGGTGTTGAAGCACTCATCCTCGGCATCGATACAGGGCTTTTCCAGTTCGAGACGGTCCAGGACCTGCACCGTCTTGAGCTCGATAAAGCGCCCGCCGGTCAGCCAGGAGGTGACGATGTTCTGGGCCAACTGGGTATGGGGGCCAGCTGCCGGGCCAATGGGGGTCTCGCAGGTTTCACCGAACACCTTGATCTTGCGCTCGTCCTGCTTGCGATAGAATTGCGCGGCGGGAATACCGAAAATGCTCTGACTCTCTTTATATTCCGCAAAAATACGGGTCAGCAGGTTCTTGAACGGAACGGGTCGCATAATATCGCCCATGGCTATCTCCTTGCAGCTGTTCTGCCCATTGGCAGCATGAATAAATGGGGTATCCCGCACGGGTGTTCCCCCTTGGCAAGGAGAAGAGCAACTATCAGGCCACTACAGTTACAAAACGAGCTACAAAACTATTTTTTAGGGTAAAAGCGTGAGACAGCTCCAATTAATGATGAGAAATTACGATGTCACCATTATGGGTATTGCGAGTAGTTATCAATCACTCTGGAATTTACTTAATGAGCAGTTCAAAAAGAACTCGCCCTATCAGATTAAGTGCGAGAAATATCACTTTGATACGCCATTTATCTCCCCGTTATCTTTTTAAACTGGGTTATTTCGTGGGCTAACTCTCATTTTCAAGAATGCCACCCAGCAGCGCCTGATAGCGCTCCGGGGTATCCACATCAAACAGGATGGCGGGGCTGTCAACTGGCACCATACGGTGCGGATGCCCTTGCAACCAGCACCGTACCGACGACTGCACCGGGGCCGCTGCCAACTCGCGGGCAAGGGATTTTGGCAGCAACACCGGATGGCCCGCCTCCCCCTGCCAGGTGGGAAAGAGAGCCTCACAACCCCGTGCCTGCCAGAGCTGTTGATAGACCTCGCGCGGGATACAGGGGAGATCCCCGTGGCTGATAAAGAGGTAGTCTGCGTCACTGGCCGCCAGGGCGCAGCGGATGGAGCTGCCCAGCCCCTTCCGATAGTCGGGGTTGTGGACGACAACAATATCCGGCCGTGACCCGTAGCGGGCTTGAAGTTCCTCGCCACGATGGCCCACCACCAGAATAACCCGCTGACAAAAAACCAGGGCATTTTTGAGACTTGCATCAAGCATTGTCCCCTGGCAATAAGGTAGCATCATTTTCCAGGTACCCATTCGGGAAGATAAACCCGCCGCCGTTATTATACAGTCACACTGCACTTGTTCCTGGCAACGTTGTTTTCCACTCCCTTCGATATTTATTTTGGTCGTCATTATGTCGCTACCACATGTTGTTGCTATCGCATTTCCAGATATAGATCCGCTATTAAACCCGCTCACCGAAAATATTGATAGCCGTACCACCTTAATTAGCCTCTGCGGGGCCGGTGGAAAAACCAGCACCCTGTTATGGCTGGCGGAATATTTTTATCAACAGGGCAAAAAGGTGCTAATTACCACCACCACCCGGATGTTTCTACCTGCCCCGTCACACTATCGGGAATTGATTATTGAAGCCGATCCCGTCCGCCAGCTGACCCGCTGCCAGCAACTGCCCGATAAACCGACCCTGGTTGCCCTGTTCAGCCATCTTGACGAGCGCACCGGCAAGGTTGCAGGGCCGGATCTGCGCCAAATCGACCTGCTCAAAGGACAGCAGCGCTTCGATCTCATCCTGGTCGAAGCGGATGGCGCCCATCACAAGTTATTGAAAGTGCCCGCTTTGCATGAACCTTGCATTCCACACCAAAGTGACTGGGTGATCGCCCTGCTGGGCGGCGCCATGGTGGGAGCCAATGCCGAGCCATCGCAGATCCACCGCTGGGCTGAATTGCAGGCCCTGTGCGGGATTGCGGCGGGTGAGCCACTGGATTGGGCACTGTTTGACAGACTGCTCTCCCACCCCGAGGGGGTGTTCAAGGGCACCCCGCCCGGGGCGCGCCGGATCTGGTTTATCAATGGCGATTATCAAAATGAGGCGTCGTGGCTGGCGGAATTGATAAAGCTGCAGAGCCGCCACCCCGAGATCCACGCCATCTGGCAGGGGGCCGTGCGCGAATCCCCCCCCATCCGTCACCTGATCTGCACAGCTCCGCACGGGGAGGCGCTTTAGCCTCACCCCTGACGTTTTAAGGATGAAAAGAGGTACCTTATGAATCTGTTTGCACACGCAGCCCGACTGGAACAGGAGAACACGCCGTTTGCCATGGCCCAGATCATCGAGAGCCGGGGCTCCACCCCGCGCCATCAGGCCCAGATGCTGGTGATGGCCGATGGCCAGATCCTCGGTACCATCGGCGGCGGCATGATCGAGCGGCTGGTGATCGAGGAAGCGATGGCCGCCATTGCCGAGCGCAAGCCGCGCATCTTCCACGGCCGGATGGCACGCAACGGTGAGCATGCGGTCGGGTCGGATTGCGGTGGTGCCATGTCGGTCTATATCGATGTCTATGGTCTGCGACCACGGCTGGTGCTCATTGGTGCCGGCCACGTCAACCGGGCTGTGGCCCATGCCGCGGCGCCGCTCGGCTTTGATGTCCATGTCGGGGATTGCTTCGAGGGGAGCCTCAACCCTGATCTCTTCCCCGCCGGTACCCATCTGGTGCAGGCCGATACCATCAGCGCGGTGATCGAGAAACTGGCCATCGAACCCGCCAACTTCGTCATCATCGCCACCAACCATCAGGACAAGGAGGCGCTGGATCGCCTCATCAGCCGTCCCCTCGCCTATCTGGGGCTACTCGCCAGCAAGCGCAAGGTGCAGACCTTCACCCAGGCGCTGCGCCAGCAAGGGGTGAGCCAGGAGCAACTGCAGCAGCTGCACGCCCCCATCGGTTACAACATCGGAGCCGAAACCCCCGAGGAGATCGCCATCAGCATCCTCGCCGAGCTGCTTCAAGTGAAAAACGGTAAATCTGGTGGGCTAATGCAGGATGACGTGCGCCTTAAGCGGGATCAACTGGTGGTGATGCGCGGCTCCGGCGATATCGCCACCGGCGTCGCGTTGCGGCTGCACAATGCCGGCTTCAAGGTGGTGATGCTGGATCTCGACAAGCCCACGGTGATCCGCCGCACTGTCGCCTTCGCTCAAGGGATGTTTGATGGTGAAACCAGCGTCGAAGGGGTGCGCGCCAAGCGGGTCGAGAGCGTCGAGCAGGCGTTCGAGCAGCTGGATCGGGGCGTCATTCCGCTACTGGTAGACCCCGACTGTGCCACCCTCGCCGAGCTCAAGCCCCGCTATCTGGTGGATGCCATCCTCGCCAAGCAGAACCTCGGCACCCACAAGGAGATGGCCCCCATCACGGTGGCCCTTGGCCCGGGATTTGAGGCGGGGCGCGACTGCGATGCGGTGATCGAGACCAACCGCGGTCATCATCTGGGGCGGGTCATCTATCAGGGCCCTGCCCAGCCCAATACCGGCATTCCCGGGGTGATCGAGGGGCACTCCGCCCGCCGAGTGGTGCGCGCCCCTGTCGCCGGGGTGATGAAGAGCATTATCAAGCTCGGTGATCTGGTGCAGGAGGGAGATGTGATCGCCCATGTGGGTGACGCCCCTATTATCGCGCCGCTCTCCGGTATGGTGCGAGGTCTGCTCAGCGATGGCATCGAGGTGACCGTCGGCTTCAAGATCGGTGACATCGACCCCAGAGGCGAGCGGGCCGACGCCACCACGGTATCGGACAAGGCACGCGCCATCGGCGGCGCCGTGCTGGAAGCCATGATGCATCTGGCCCAGCGCCGATAGCGTCCCCCTCACCAAGCAAAAAGCCCCACCATGATGGTGGGGCTTTTTTCGGCCTGTCGGTTGATGCAGCGCCTTTACATCAGGAGAACCTGCATCACGACCGGGTTCGTTGCAATCGCCAGGCTCGCACCGCCAGCACAACCAGAGTGATGGCGGTGAGCGGCAACACAAAACCGGTTAGCGCTGCACTGAACTGACCTTGCAGCGGACTGGATGTGGCGTGGAGGATCAGCCAGCAGGTGTAGCCGATGTAGTAGGCCAGAAACAGCGCCCCTTCCCAGCGAGCGATGGTGTAACCGGTAAAGAAGATGGGCAGGCAGGCAAGCGCCACCGCAATCATTACCGGAATATCGAACTGAAGGGCGGTGGCCGACACTTCAAGCCCACCGGGAGTGACGATGGAGGTGAGCCCCAGCACGCAGAGGATATTGAAGATATTGCTGCCCACCACGTTCCCCACAGCGATATCCCGCTCCCCGCGCAGGGCTGCGACGATGGAGGTCACCACTTCGGGCAAGGAGGTACCGGCCGCCACTATGGTCAAGCCGATGATCAGATCGCTCACCCCAAAGTAGTGGGCAATCTCCACTGCACTGCCAACCAGCAGGCGGGAGCCGAGGATCAGCAGACCCAGACCTGCGGCAATAAAGAGCAGATTGCGCAACCAGTTGCCCGCCGTACTCGCTTCACGGGTACCAAACTCCTGCTCGTACTCCGCCTGCACCGCTTTGTTTTCCCGTCGACTCTGGACAAAGAGAAACGCGGTGTAGGCGATGATGCCGGCAAACAGCAGCGCCCCTTCCAGCGGAGCAATACGGCCATCGTAGCCCAGCAACAACACCAGAAAAGAGACCACTATCATCAAGGGCACATCGAGACGTACCAGTTGCTGGGAGACGGTCAACGGTACGATCAGTGCCGAAATACCTAAAATAAACAGCACGTTGAAGATATTGCTGCCGACCACGTTCCCCACCGCTATCCCTGCCTGCCCCTCGAGGCCAGACTGGATGCTCACCGCCAGCTCGGGAGCACTGGTCCCAAAGGCCACTATGGTCAATCCCACCACCAGTGGCGATATCCCCATCATGGTGGCGAGGCGAGATGCGCCCCGCACCAGAGATTCGGCCCCCACCACCAGACACACCAGGCCTACAGCCAACCACACCAGCGTCATCATACGGTCTCATCCTTGCCGTTAGGTTCGTTGAAATAATCACAATAAATCAGATACCTGTGCTCCAGCACAGTCAGACCACGCCATTGTAACGAGGGGTTGGTCCCCTGTCGCGGGCTCTTTTGAGTGCCGTTTATCGTGCCACTGGCAGCCCAGTCACCACTCAACCGTGCTTGACGCGGGTCTCCCCCGCCACCGACACCACAGAGCGCTTGCCCTTGCGGCTGATGACGATAAGCGCCAGCACGATAAGGGCGATGCCGCTGCCCTCCACCGGCCCCGGATTTTCGCCCAGCAGCCACCAGGAGAGCAGCACGCCGCTCACCGGCACCGCCAGGGTACTGAGGCTGGCGATCCCGGCAGGCAGCTTTTTCAATACAAACAGCCAGAGGCTCCAGGCCAGCGCCGTGGCGAAGATGGCGCTGTAGGCGAGCGCACCAAACACATAGGGCTGCCAGTCGATGGGTCGCTCCGGCACCAGCGCCGCCACCACGGCCATCACCATGGTGGCGTAGATCATCTGCCAAGTGGTGAGGGACATCAGATCCACCGCGGGGTGGCGGGCATACATCCGCTTGGCGATGATGGCACTGATCCCCCAGCAGATGCCGGAGGCAATCCCCAGCAGCGCACTCTTCATGGAATCGAGATGCAGCTGCCAGGGCTCGATCACCAGCAGCAGCCCGCAGGCCGCTACCCCGACCGCCAGATAGTGGAGCTTGCGCATCCGCTCGCCGAGAAAGAGCGCCGCGAAAATCACCACCCAGAACGGCATGGTGTAGCTCAGAATAGCCACCTTGCCCGCCCCGCCGCTGATCAGCGCCCACTGAGCCAACCCCACCATGCCGCAGGTCTGGAACAGGGCGATGGCGAGGGTATAGCGAAACGGGGTGGGTTTGAGATAACGGCGACCGCGCAGGGCCAACACCAGCAGCAGAACCAGAGATCCGCACAGGCAGCGCAGGGCGGTGAACTCGAAGGCCCCCGCGTAAAGCATCACCTGCTTCATCACGATCCAGCTGTAACTCCAGATGGCGGTGAGCAGAACAAGCCCCCCAAGCGCCGCCATATTGATCCTTCCGCTCATTTGTTTGTTACTCACCTCTTGTCACTCATTGCGCCGGGTCTGCTCTCGGCGTCTTGCCCGCGCTTGAAGGCGGCCATCTTACGCCGCTCATCCTCCGCTGACCATGACTGCCCCAAAATGAACAAGGGGGCCGACGGCCCCCGCAATCACACTCAACCCGAGCTGGAACACCTAGCGGCTGATAAGGGTTCCCGTCTTGCCGGCAATGCCGTCGGCAGCCTTCTCCAGCAAGGTTATCAGGGATTTGCGCCCCGGCATGGAGGTCGCGAACGAGAGCGCCGCCTCCACCTTGGGCAGCATGGAGCCCTTGGCAAACTGCCCCTGGGCAATAAAGCTGTTGGCATCGGCCACGCTCAGCTGATCGAGCCACTGCACATCGGGCTTGCCGAAGTTGATGGCAACCTTCTCCACCGCGGTGAGGATGATTAGCATGTCGGCGTCGATAAGCTCCGCCAGCTTGGCACTGGCCCAATCCTTGTCGATCACCGCACTGGCACCGCGCAGGTGATTGCCCTCCCGCAGCACCGGAATGCCGCCGCCCCCAACGGTGATCACCACCTGACCGGCGGCCAGCATGGCAGAGACGGTCTCTTTCTCGATGATATCTACGGGTTTGGGAGATGCGACCACTCTGCGATAGCCACGGCCGGCATCCTCTTTGAGCCGCTCGCCCTTGGCCATCAGCGCCTCGGCCTCCTCCTTGCTGAAGAAGCCGCCGATGGGCTTGCTCGGGTCAAGGAAGGCGGGATCGTTTTTATCCACCTCAACCTGGGTCACCAGCGTGGCAACCGGCTTGTGGATGCCGCGTTCCAGCAGGGCTTCACGCAGAGCATTTTGCAGGTCATAACCGATATAACCCTGACTCAGGGCCACGCAGACCGACATGGGCAGATGGGGGGATTTGGGGTCATGGCGGGCCGCCACCTCGAACGCCTGCTGGATCATCCCCACCTGCGGCCCGTTGCCGTGGGTCACCACCACCTCGTGCCCCTGGGCGATCAGGTCGGCGATGGTGTGCGCCGTGCTCTGCACCGCCTTCATCTGCTCGGGCAGGTTGTTGCCCAGAGCGTTGCCCCCCAGGGCCAGTACGATACGCTGTTTCATCTTGTGCTCTCCGATGATAAGGGTGGGCCGGTGTCATACCGACTCGGTTGTTCTGTCTATTGCTGTGCTGATTGCTGTTCTCGGGCCGCCGCGCCCAGCAGCGGATCAAAGGGCGCTCTGGCCAAAAAGCTGCCATGCCCCCGTTGCCCGGTAAATTCGCCGTCGCGAGCGACTATCTCGCCGCGACTGAGGGTCATCCTGATCTGGCCGGGACAGCGCATCCCCTCGTAGGGGCTGTAGTCGCCGTTGTCGTGCAACTGTTGATGGGAAATCAGGGTCTCGCCACGGGGATCCATCAGCACCAGATCGGCGTCGGCCTCCGGTTGCAGATTGCCCTTGCGCGGCCAGAGGCCAAACAGGCGCGCCGGGTTGGCGCTGGTGAGGGCCACGAAGCGTGATGGCGAGATGCGCCCTCCGAGCACCCCGTGGGCAAACAGCAGCAGCATCCGGTTCTCGACCCCGGGCAAGCCGTTGGGACAGCGGCTGAAATCGCCGCCCGAGAGGGTCATGCGCTGGGCGTGGGAGAAGTTGCAGTGATCGGTCGCCACCGTATCGATGTCGCCCGCAGCGATGCCGACCCACAGCTTGTCCTGCTCGCAGCGCGAGCGCAGCGGCGGGCTGAGCAGATAGTCGACCCCGTTCTCCCGGTAGTAGCAGGAATCATCCAAAAGCAGATATTGCGGGCAGGTTTCCACCCAGACTGGCTGGCCCTGACGGCGCGCCAGCTTCAGATACTCCAACCCCAGTCCGTTGGAGAGGTGGACGATATAGAGCGGGGCATTGCCCGCGAGCCCCGCCAGATTGATCATCCGGGCGATGGCCTCCGCCTCGCACTCCAGCGGGCGGCTTTGCGGGTGATACCAAGGTTCACAGTGACCGGCGGCCAGCAGGGCTGCCCGGCGCGCCGCGATGGCGGCATCGTTCTCGGGGTGGACGGTGGCAAGCGCCCCCACCTCCTTGAGGCGGGCCAAGGCACGCAGCACGTCATGGTCCCCCAGCTTGTACTGGTAGGTGAGGTAGAGCTTGAAGCTGCTGATCCCCTCCTCCTGCACCATGGCGGCCATCTCGTGGAGGATGGCGTCATCCACATGCTGGATCACGCCGTGAAAGCTGTAGTCGATCACCGCCTGATCGGCGGCGTAGTCGTGATAGCGGGCCAGCTGGTGATGCAGGTCGCACCCCGCCGGGCCAAATCCCATGTGATCGACGATGGTGGTGGTGCCACCACAGGCGGCGGCACGGGTACCGCTGAAAAAGTCATCGCAACTGCGGGCAATCCCGGCATCAATGTTGAAGTGGGTGTGGACATCGATACCGCCCGGCATCACGTAGCAGCCGCTGGCATCGATCACTTCGGTCTCGCCATCGGGCTGGATATCGGCGGCACGGGCGCGGATCACCCCGTTTTCGATCAGCAGATCCTGACGATATTCACCCTGCGCATCGACCAACACACCGTTTTTGATCAACCGTTTCATCCCCACCACCTCGAACATCACTTCAAACAGCAAAACCCCGCCTCAAAACAGACGGGGCACTTGCCACACTTGCGACAGCCGGGCGGCAATGGCAGTCACCACCCGGCAGCCCCCTTACTTGTCCAGCTCGGCCAGATAGAGCATGGGGATCACGGCGTACATGGCGGCGCACTTGACCAGATGCTCTTTCCAGGTCTTCTCGTTCGGGGCGTGGGCCTCCGGCTCTTTACCCGGGCCAAAACCGATGACCGGAATACCGTGGCGACCCATGATGGAGACCCCGTTGGTCGAGAAGGTCCACTTGTCCACCACCGGCTCCTTGTTGAACAGCTCGCGATAAGCCTTGGAGAGGGTTTTGACGGTGATGTGATCCTCTTCCACCTTCCAGGTCGGGAAGTAGCACTCGGTCGGGTAGACCAGACCGGTGTAGGCCGGACGGTCGTACTGATACATGGAGACCTCGGCACCGGCAGCTTGCACCGCAGGCAGCGCGCGGATCTCGTCGAGCGCCCCTTGCCAGGTTTCACCCCAGGTGAGGCGGCGGTCGATGGAGACGGCGCAGCTGTCTGCCACGGCGCAGCGGCTTGGCGAAGTGAAGAAGATCTCGGAGACGGTCAGGGTGCCCTTGCCGAGGAAGTCATCATTGCCGAGGTTGTGGCTGAGCTCTTGCAGCTCGCCAAGGATGGGGCCCATCTTGAAGATGGCGTTGTCACCGCGCTCCGGCGCAGAGCCGTGGCAGCTGACCCCCTGCACATCGATGCGGATCTCCATGCGGCCACGTTGGCCACGGTAGATCTGGCAGTCGGTGGGTTCGGTACTGACCACGAACTCGGGGCGGATCTTGCTCTGCTCGATGATGTACTGCCAGCAGAGACCGTCGCAGTCCTCCTCCTGCACGGTACCGGTCACCAGCAGGGTGTACTGATCCTCCAGCCCGAGGTCCTTGATGATCTTGCCCGCATAGACCATGGAGGCCATGCCGCCTTCTTGGTCAGATGCGCCGCGACCACCGATGATCTCGTGATCTTCCATCCCCTCATAGGGGTCAAACTTCCAGTTGGCCATGTTGCCGACGCCCACGGTATCGATGTGGGCATCCATGGCGATCAGGTGCGGGCCGTGGCCGATATAGCCCAGTACGTTACCCATGGGGTCGATCTCGACCTTGTCAAAGCCAACCTTCTCCATCTCCTGCTTGATGCGCAGTACTACGCGCTCTTCATCGCAGCTCTCGCTCGGGATGGCGATCATGTCGCGCAGGAACTGACTCATCTCGGCCTTGTACTGGTAGGCCTTCTCCAACACCATTTCAAACGGAATTTGCTTGCTCATTGTGATTCTCCATAACAACTGAGAGTGCGCGGCCTGTTCATCGGCAGCGCCCTGTGCCCGTTACCGCGCCCCGTTGGCGAGGCGCGATCAATGCTTCAATTCGTGTCTCTGCTCTGGCGGGAGAGTTAGTCGCAGGCAGTATGTTTGCCTTCCCACACCACTTCCCGGTAGTGGGTCACATCGGTGTCCCCTTCGGTGTTGATGATCAGCACGACCGAGTTGCTATCCAGCCCGAGGCGAGCCATCAGCGCCGCGCGGTCCGGGTGGTGACGCACCGCCGCCAGCACGCCGGTGCCGACCGAGCCGGATTCGCCGGAGATGATGCGCGGATCATTGCCAAGGGGGTTGCCCAGCACCCGCATACCCAGCGCCGACACCTTGTCGTGACAGGAGATGAACTGGGTGGTGCAGCTTCTGAGCAGCGGCCAGCCGAGCGGATTGGGTTCACCGCAGGCGAGACCGGCCATGATGGTGCGCATGTCGCCCCCCACGTTGACCATCTCCCCCGCCACACCGGAGCGGTAGATGCAGTCGGCCTGATCCGGTTCGACCACGATACTGTGCAGGTTTTTCGCCCCGAAGCAGTCCACCAGATAACCGAGCACACCGCCCGCCAGCGCACCAACGCCAGCCTGCAGCAACACGTGGGTCGGCTGCTTGATGCCCATGGCCTGCATCTGCTCGACCGCTTCGTCGGCCAGGGTGGAGTAACCCTGCATGATCCAGGTCGGGATCTTGGTGTAGCCCTCCCAGGCGGTGTCCTGCACTATGTGCCAGCCGCGCTCTTCGGCCATCTTCATGGTTAGGCGCACGGTGTCGTCATAGTTCATGTCGGTGACGATGCACTCGGCACCGAGATTGAGGATGTGGTCAACCCGCTCCTGGGCCGAGCCCTTGGGCATGTAGACCACCGCATGCTGACCCACCTGTTTGGCGGCCCAGGCAACGCCACGACCGTGGTTACCATCTGTGGTGGTGGCGAATGTCATCGGCTCCTTGATGGTGCGTTTGATGAGATCGAAGGAGAAATCCTCGATGGCCACCCCGTACTTTTCACAGAGCAAGTTGGCAATGGCGTAGACGCCACCTAGCATCTTGAAGGCGTTGAGGCCAAAGCGCTTTGACTCGTCCTTGACCAATATATTTTTCACCCCGATATAGGCGGCCAGATCTTTCAGGTCGCACAATGGGGTCGGTTCATAACCGGCCAGTTTTTTATGAAAAGCGCGAGCCTTTTGTGCTTCGGCGCGAGAAAACAGCGGAGATGGCTCGGCGGTAAAAAAGCGGTTATCGGCAATATCCATCTTCAGCGAAAATTGGGACATGCTTACCTCACTAGGCGTTACCTGACAAAGAGCTGCCTCGCCGGGAGATCCGTTATTCAGATACCACGGGGAGAAAACTCGAAATAATGAATTCGACAGTATGGGCAGGATGAATATTCACCCTGCCCTGCCGTTATTTATTTCACCCGCTTTTGCGCCTCTTTAATCAGATTTTCCAGAGTTTCTGCCGGGGCGGAGAATTTACGGGCCATGATCATGGCGGCGATAATATAGGGCTTCCAGCTCGCCTCTTTGTAAGTGGCGATACGGTATTTCTCGAATACCCCTTCGGTCACTTCGCCCTCTTTGCAGGAGACGCCGGAAATATCGGCCGGTAGGCAGTGCATATAGAGCGCCTCGCCCCCCTTGGTGAGCTTCATCATCTCCTCGGTGCAGTGCCAATCCTTGTGCTTGGCGTTCTGCTCAAGGCAGTGTTTCTCCAGCTCTTTGAGGCCGGCGTGATCATTGGCGCGCAGCAACTCGGTGCGCTGCTCCATCACCTTGTAGGGGGCCCAGGACTTGGGATAGACGATATCCGCATCCTTGAAAGCCTCTTCCATGGAGGTGACCTGACGGAAGCTGCCGCCGGAGGCCTTGGCGTTCTCTTTGGCCACTTCGATCACATCTGGGATCAGGTCATACCCTTCCGGGTGGGCCAGGGTCACGTCCATACCGAAACGGGTCATCAGACCAATGATGCCCTGGGGCACGGAGAGCGGCTTGCCGTAGCTGGGGGAGTAGGCCCAGGTCATCGCAATCTTCTTGCCCTTGAGGCTCTCCAGACTACCGAAGTGCTCCTGTAACCAGGCGAGATCAGCCATCGACTGGGTCGGGTGATCAATGTCGCACTGCAGGTTGACCAGCGCCGGACGCTGGGGGAGCACCCCCTTCTCGAACCCTTCATCCAGTGCGGCGCCCACTTCGCGCATATAGGCGTTACCGGCACCGAGGAACATGTCGTCACGGATCCCGATGGCATCGGCGCAGAAGGAAATCATATTGGCGGTTTCACGGACGGTTTCGCCATGGGCGATCTGGGATTTGCCCTCGTCCAGATCCTGCTGGGCCAGACCGAGCAGGTTCAGGGCAGAGGCGTAAGAGAAGCGGGTTCGGGTGGAGTTATCGCGGAAAACCGAGATACCGAGCCCGCTGTTAAACAGTTTGGTGCAGATATTTTCGGCGCGCAGGGTCTTGAGGGATTCGGCCAGTTTCAATACCAGCTCCAGCTCCTGAGGGGTTTGCTCCCAGGTCAGCAGAAAATCTTTTTCATGCAGGTTGGATTTGAGTGCTCTGATCTCTTTGATTAATTCGTTAACTGCTTTCATCGTTCGCCCCAATCATTGGATGAGATATGGATAGCTCCCCTTTCACTCACGATGTCACCAGCATCCCGGTTGTGGGTGAGCGCGTCGGTTAGCGTCGATATGAGGCAATCAATAACCATGCCAAACCAATAAAATGCAGGCAGATATTAATAAATGGCGAAAGTGTGTGATGTCACCCACAAAATCAGCGGCTATTTCAGCGATTTAATCCATAAAAATGTGCGCAGATCAGCCAAGCCATAAAATAGCAAGGTGATAATAATCAAAGGCGATATCTCGACGTCGGTGAGAATTATCATCAAAGGTCAGTTTCAGGGGCTGAAATGATATCAGCGGGGCGACAGTTATCATTATGATAATGCCCGCAACACCTTTTCTCTTGGAATGATCTCTCCAGCGTTGACACTGCTGCTATCTCGCTTCCCCTGCACTCCCGTATCGCCTCTCGCCTTATCTTCCGGCCACATTGCTGGGCGCGGTTGGCCCAAGGTGCTAACGTGAATACGCCAGCTGCGCATCTGTCTCGGATGCTCAGAAGAGGCCGACGTTCACTGCCGCAACTGCGCGGATGAACCTGCATGACTTACATCTTTGAGGGATTATCTATGTCCAGGAATGCTGCTCTGCTCATCACCCTGACCCTGCTCGGTATCACCCCTGCCCACGCCATCAGTGCCAAATATGCCGAGCAACTGGAGCGATCCGGCTGCACCCAGGTCACCGAGGCGCAGGGCTGTGACATTCACAAAACCAAAGCGGAAAATGCCAAGGCGGGATTTGGCGCGGCCGCCCCTGCGGCGGAGGGCGGTCTGAATCTGAGCTATGAGCAGAAGCTGGAGCGCTCGGGCTGCACTCAGGTGAGCGAGCTCAATGGCTGCGATATCAACAAAACCAAGGCTGAGAACGCTGCTGCCGGTGTTGGCAATGCTCCGGCCGCGGCAACCAGCGGCAGCCCCTATGCGGGCAACTGGATCGCCACCTTCCCCCAAACCGGCGCCACCGTGGCCAATATCCGCATCGATGGCAAGGATCAGGTGTGGGTCAACGACAAGAAGGTCAATGCCAAGAAATCCGATGGCGCGCTGGTGTTCAAGGATGGCATGGTCATCTACACAATTCAGGGGGATCGCCGCATCAAGGGTGAAGATGGCTGGGTCGATAATGATGCCGGCACCAAGGGGCCCATCAACGCCAAGTAAACAGCTGACCACGAAATAACGGGGAGCACAGGCTCCCCGTTTCACCCCTGATTGCCCATCTCTTCCAATGACCAGCTCCGCCAGTGAGGGGCCAGAATCAAAACCTCCTGCTCCAGCCAAGTCCCGTCTGTGATCAGTTTATCGAGCCAGGGAACACCTGCCGGCGTGCCATGACCATCAACCTGATCAGCCTGCGTCGTCACACGCCAGGGCACCTTGCCACTGTCCGTTGCAAAGGTGCGAACAGGGCGGGCATAGTGCTCCAGATAAGGTTTCAGCTCACAGGGGAGCCAGAGCATGGCAGGTCGATTTAGCTCGCGCGCCAGCTCGATGGCAATATCGATACCCCGTTGATCGAGATCGCCAAAATGTGCCCACTGCACGCCCACAGGCAGCAGCGGGATCAGCTGCTTGGCCAGGGTAGTATTGCGACCGGGGGCAAAAAGCAGCAGTTGCCCGGGTTGCAGCGGGTAGTCGACAAAGGCCCCCTTGTTCTCCACCGTAATGACCCGATCCCCTTGCCAGCCGATGGCCAGCAACGTGCCCAGAACCCGCTCTGGCAACGCCAACTCCCCCAACAGTGCCATCATTGCCGTCATATCGTGCTGCTGACCTTGCCGATCGACCAGTGAGAGCGGGTCGAGGGTACGGATGCGGATCACCTCATCCTGCGTGAGCGACAAGTCCGCAAGCTGTGGCGCTGCAAGGGATGCTGATCGCGAATGCTTGCTGTCCCCATGCCAGAGGGCATAAAAGCAGGCCTGATTGAGCCGTGCAGGCAAACTCACTCCCAAACGTTGCAGCTGCTCACCCTTGTCCGGTTCGGGGGGATCTGCCCGTGCCAGTTGTCCGGTCAGATAAGTCCGCCCCGCGTCGGTCAACACATAATGAGCACCTCGGCCAACCGGCGTGATCCCGGCCACTGCCTGCAACAGATCCTTCAGCTCCCTACCATGCCGACTCTCAAGGGAGCAGCCCTTTCCGTTCTGGCTATCGAACAACCGTGCACACAAATCCTGTACCCGCACCTCATCAAACAGCGACATCATCACCTCTCCATGTGGCTTCATATGACGAAGTAGAGGTGATTTTCCCTGTCATTACCGTGACCGGCTTCGCAAGCGGTTCTTATCAGCCCCGCCATGCATGGCCCGTTACTGGTAAACCCGCCACAAAGGGCGCAAGCTGGTTTGATATAGAGATACGTTGCGCTCTTCGCGGCACGACAACGCGATACCCGCTTTCACAAGGGCTTGCCATGACCGACGCCACAGACCCCTCGCCATCCTCTTCCTGGCATCTTTCGGATATCCGCGAGCTGGCGCAACTGCTGACTCTGGCGCTGCCCGCCGCGGTAGAGATCACCGAAGCGGTACATCAGGCGGTACTGAGCGGTATGGGGCTCAAGGGACGGGATGAGGGAAAAACAGCCGGGATCACCGGGCTGGTCTACAAGGGGGTACATGGCACCGCCAACAACCTAAGCAGCGGCATCAACCATCTGCTCAGCCGCCTGCCAGCCACACCGCCGCCCCACCAGATCCCCGAAACCCCGAAACGCGCGGCCCTGATCGCCACGCTCAACGGCGTGTTGGGGGACAAGCTGGTCGAGCACCACAATGCCCTCGCCACCCCCATGACCCTGCGCTATCAGGGCAAGCCCCTCGATTGGCAAGCAATGCCGGAGGATCTACCCAGCGAGGGACGGGTGCTGCTGATGATCCATGGCCTGTGCATGAACGATCTGCAGTGGCAGACCGAACACCAAGGCAAGCCGGTCAATCACGGGGAGCAACTTGCCAACGCGCTTGACTATCAGCCTCTTTACCTGCGCTACAACTCGGGCCTGCCCATCGCACAAAACGGGCAGCAACTTGCTCTGTTGCTGGAGCAGTTGCTCGCCCACTGGCCGGGAGAGCTCAAAGAGATAACGATAATGGGCTATAGCATGGGGGGACTGGTTGCACGCAGCGCCTGCCACCATGCCGGCGTGGCCGGGCTCACCTGGCCTGCGCACCTTGCCAACCTGATATTTCTCGGCACACCACACCACGGCGCACCGCTCGAACATGCAGGTCACTGGCTGGAACAGTTGTTGCCCGCTACCGCCTACAGCGAACCCTTCGTCAGACTGGCGCGGCTGCGCAGTGCAGGCATCAAGGATCTGCGCCACGGCAAGGTGATCGACGAAGTGGCCCAACCCGACCCCGCCGTGCCCTTGCGCGATCCCCGCGTTCCACTCCCCTTACCCTGCAGCGTCAACTGTTATGCCATCGCCGCGACCACTGCCGCCAAGCGCAGCCTGCTGGCCGACCGGCTGATTGGCGATGGACTGGTGCCGCTACGCAGCGCCCTCGGCCAGCACAACAAAGCGCGCCATCAGCTGGTCTTTCTGCCCGCCCATACCCTGATCGTCTATCGCACCAGCCATATGGCCCTGCTCGGCAGCCCGCAGGTAAGCCAGCAACTGCTGCGCTGGCTCAGCCCCTTGCAGTTATAGCGAGCTGGCTATTAAAGCAACAGAGTGCTGGTTCACAAGGTATCCCTGTGGCACTCTGGGACGTCAAAGGAATGAATCGTCCCCAGTTCCCTAGCTACCTCACAGCTCTCAAATGAGACCATTATAGAGCTCGCCTTTTTCAATCTGCTCGACCAACACCAGTTTAGACGTCAGCGAGTCATCGCGCGGTGTCCGTTTCACACCTTGTCCCATCGGGTTCTCCATTTATTGGGGGGAAAGGTGTAAACCATATTCAGGACGGGACAACACAAAAAATGCCGCCCGATCTTTCGACCGGGCGGCATCGTCATTGTGATCCGCATTATGAGCGCGGCAGATCAACCAAACAGATGGTGGCTGACGATAAACAGGCCGCCGGAGAGCAGCATGGTCAACGGCAGGGTCAACACCCAGGCCATCAGGATGGTCTTGATGGTCTGGCTCTGCAGGCCGGATTTATTGGCAATCATGGTCCCCGCCACCGCAGAAGAGAGGATGTGGGTGGTGGACACCGGCATACCGGTCAGACTGGCGACCCCGATGGAGGTAGCAGCCGTGATCTGGGCCGCAATGCCCTGGCTGTAGGTCATGCCGGTGGTGCCGATCTTCTCGCCCACGGTATGGACGATACGACGCCAGCCCACCATGGTGCCGCAACCCAGCGCCAGCGCGATGGAAACGATCACCCAGGTCGGTGCGTATTCAGCGGTCGCGGTCAGATCCTTGCGCCATTTGGCCAGATCGGTCAGCTCCTTGGCTGGCAGCGGCAGCTTGGCAGCCTTGCGGGCGGTGTCATCGATACAGAGCAGCAGACGACGCACTTCGCGGCGGTCGGTCAGGCTCATCTGATCATAAGTACGCACGGCACCCAGACGGGCATCCAGGGTGGCCATCGCCTGCAGCACGCCATCTGCGGAGCAGTGGGTCATCAGCTCTTCCTGAGCCGTTGCCGGTGCAGAGAAGTTGATGACACCAGAGAGGGCGGACTGGTTGCGCTGGTAGATCTCCATGATGCGCTGGTTGGCATCCTGGGTCCGGTCCAGATCATAGGCGCGGCTGTTCATGTCCAGTGCGAAATAGGCAGGCGCCATACAGATCAGCACCAGCATCACCAGACCGATGCCCTTCTGGCCATCGTTGGAGCCGTGTACGAAGCTGACGCCCATGGCCGAGGCCACCAGGGTCAGACGCGCCCAGAATGGCGGGTGTTTCTTGCCATCCACCAGCTGGCGCTCTTCCGGCGTTTTGTGGATCTTGTTGCTGGTCCAGATGCGCTTCATCGCCAGCAGCAGCAATGCCGCGATAATGAAGCCGATGGTGGGAGAGATGATGAGGGACAACATGATGTCGATCGCTTTGCCCACGTTGATCCCTTCTGTCACCGGTTTATGGGTGATCCAGGCATAGGCGCCGCCTACCCCCAGAATGGAACCGATCAAGGTATGTGAACTGGAGGCCGGGATCCCGAAGAACCAGGTGCCCAGGTTCCACACGATGGCGGAAAACAGCAGGGAGAAGACCATGATCAACCCTTGGGTGGAGTCCATCCCAAGCAGCAGGTCGATGGGCAGCAGATGGACAATGGCATAGGCCACACCCAGACCGCCGAACATGACGCCAAAAAAGTTGAAGATCCCCGATGCAACGACCGCCAGGTGAGCTGGCATCGCCTTGGTATAGATAACCGTTGCTACCGCGTTGGCGGTATCGTGAAAGCCGTTGATAAATTCATAGGCAAGCACAAAAAAAACGGCCAATACCAAACCGATTGACCACCACAAACCCAAACCACTAAACATTTCAAACATAAAAAAAAGCCTGTTTATGAGTTGCGGCGGATTATGCCAGATGGCGGCCAACACCATAGCCACCATTGAAATATTTCAGCCATAAAAAAAAAGAGCTTTTTGGAAAAAAATATCCTAGAGCCAGTCTTTATGCGGCTTGCCATCGATTAATTAAAGCCACCAATGATTGCAGGAAAGGGCAAAAATAGCTGACAATTAAGCCAATAATTTCATTTTTATGACGTTTTTATGACAGAAAAATGGGCAAAAGTGGTGATAAAACGTCCCTGCCCCACCAATCTCATCCAACCAGCACCATCAACCCCATATCCGTTTGATTCCAGATGCAAAAAGGGAGCACCTTGTGCTCCCTTGAATCGTTGCTGTGTGGCCTGTCATCAGTCCTGATTGATACGGCTGGCAACAGCGCCCTGCTGGCTCTTGTACTTGGCATTTTCCCGCTTGTTGTAGGGGCGGGCCGCTATGCCGGAGAGCATCTCGAAGTTCAAGGCGCCGATCTTCATCTTCGGGCGCAGCGCCAGCGGCAGTTTGCCGCCGTTGTAGAACTCCAGCACGATGCGACCGGACCAGCCCGGATCGATGCGGTGCGCCGTCACGTGCACCATCAGACCCAGCCGCGCCAGTGAAGAACGGCCATCCAGCCAGCCGACGATATCGGCAGGCAAGGTGACGGACTCGTAGGTCACCGCCAGCGCCAGCTGACCCGGGTGCAGGTAGAAGGCTTCGCCATCGGGGATGTGGATCTCGTCACTCATCACCCGATCGATAGCATCGGCCATCTCGCTGCTCGGGCCGCTCAGGTCGATATAGGGTGCGGTATGATCGCGAAACACCCGAAACTCGTTACCCAGCAGCACATCGACACTGACACCACTGATCCGCTCTACCCCGGGCCGTGGCTCAATGACGATCTTGCCTTCATCCAGATGGCGTTCAATATCGGTATCACACAGACGCATTGGGCGACTCTCCTGACAAATTGTGCTTTTAAAAAAGCCGGGCATCACCCGGCTTGTTTCATCTTAACCAATCAACATGTGGCGGATACGCGCCTTGAGCATGTCGATGGCGATGCGGTTCTTGCCACCACGGGGCACGATCACATCGGCATACTGTTTGGACGGCTCGATAAACTGCAGGAACATCGGACGCACCGTCTTCTGGTACTGCTTGAGCACGGAGTCCATGGTGCGGCCACGCTCCTGCACATCACGCACCAGACGGCGCAGCAGGCAGATGTCGAGCGGGGTATCCATAAAGATGGAGGCATCCATCAGATCCCGCAGACGGCTGTCGGTCAGCAGCAGGATCCCTTCCAGAATGATCACCCGGCGCGGCGCAAACGGGGTCACTTCGCTCATCCGGGTGTGTTCGGTGTAGGAGTATTGGGGAATGGCAACCGCGTCACCTTTGACCAGCTGGCTCAGGTGCTGTACCAGCAAGTCGTGATCCAGCGCGTTAGGGTGGTCATAGTTGGTCTTGACCCGCTCTTCCATGGTCAGGTGGGTCTGATCACGGTAGTAGCAATCTTCGGTGATCACACCAATCTGACCTGCGCCCAGTTCGGCCACCAGCTCTTCATAAATGGTCTGGGCTATAAGACTTTTGCCAGACGCAGATGCGCCCGCAATACCGATGATCACACACGAATGTTGAGTATCAGACATGACAAATACCTAAAAGAGAAGAGCAGTGGGGATGGTTTAAACCGATCCATTATATAAAAAAGGGTGGGTCATGCCCACCCTCAATTCCCTTTCAAGTGACCGACCGCCGATTATTCATCCAGCGCCATGGCATAGAGGGGGGTCGCAATCGGTTTTGCGCTGAAAAAGAGTTCAGCCCCAACCCTGCGCGCCAGCTTCAAATAGGCCTGAGCCAGGCTTCCTTCCGGGGCGCCGAACACCGTCGGACAACCATCATCCATGTGTTGGCGGATATCGATGTGCAGCGGCAACTGACCAAGCAGTGCCACTTGATACTGCTCTGCCATCTTCTGGCCGCCACCGGTACCAAACAGCGGCTCATGATGACCACAGGCGCTGCAGACGTGGTAGCTCATGTTCTCGATGATGCCGAGCACCGGCACATCGACCTTGTTGAACATGGCGATCCCCTTGCGGGCATCGGCCAGCGCCACATCTTGCGGGGTGGTGACAATCACCGCCGCCGAAGTCGGCACCTGCTGGGCCATGGTGAGCTGGATATCACCAGTGCCCGGCGGCATGTCGACCACCAGATAATCCACCTCGCCCCAGCGGGTCTCATGGAGGATCTGCGCCAGCGCCTTGCTCGCCATCGGGCCACGCCAGATGGTGGCATCCTGTTCGGAGACCAGATAGCCGATGCTGTTGCTCTTGAGGCCGCAGGCCATCACCGGCTCCATCAGCTTGCCGTCATGGCTGACCGGGCGCTCCTTGAGGGTGCCCATCATGGTGGGAATGGAAGGGCCATAGATATCGGCATCGAGAATAGCGACCCGCGCCCCCTCTTTTTGCAGGGCCAGCGCCAGGTTGACCGCAGTGGTGGACTTGCCTACCCCGCCCTTGCCGGAAGCAACCACGATGATGTTGCGAATGCCCTGCACGGCATTGAGGCCCTGCGCCCGCGGCATGCTGGCGACGTCAATCTCCAGCGCCCAGTCGATACGGGCAGCACCGGTGGCGCTGCGCAGTCTGGCATCGTAGTTCTCTTTAAGCTGATCGAGCAGCGAGAGACCGGCAAACGGCAATACCAGCCGGATAGTAAGCCCCTGACCCTGATTGATGATCTCGCGAACAAATCCGGCATCCACCAGATCCTTGTGCCAGCCAGCTGGCTTAAATTCGGCGAGGATCTGTTTTACTGAATCAATCACCATTAACTCCTCATTATCTTGTCATTATCTTGAGGTGAACGGTTACCGCACACAAATCAGTGGCTTGCCTGCCATCGTAACAGCAGGTGCTGCCAAGGTTGGCATAGCCACAACCCTAGGCAGGCTACCCCCAATTCGGGTAACATGCACGGCACTCTATCATCCCAACAAGCACATCAAGAACGTAATATGGCAACTGATCCTCGTAAAATGCTGGTAACCTGCGCCCTCCCCTATGCCAATGGCTCCATCCATCTTGGCCACATGCTGGAACATATCCAGGCCGATATCTGGGTTCGTTATCAGCGAATGCGCGGCCATCAGGTGCACTTCATCTGTGCCGATGATGCCCACGGCACCCCGATCATGCTCAAGGCACAGCAGATGGGGATCACCCCGGAAGAGATGATTGCCGCTGTATCCAAGGAGCACCAGGCTGATTTCGCCGGGTTCAACATCAGCTTTGACAACTATCACTCTACCCACAGCGACGAAAACCGCGAGCTGGCGGAGTTGATCTACGGCCGCCTGAAAAATGGTGGCTTTATCAAGAGCCGCACCATCTCCCAGCTGTTCGATCCGGAAAAATCCATGTTCCTGCCGGATCGTTTCGTCAAGGGTACCTGCCCCAAGTGCAAGTCTCCGGAGCAGTATGGCGACAACTGTGATAGCTGCGGCGCCACCTACAGCCCAACCGAGCTGATCGATCCGAAATCTGCCGTCTCCGGCGCGACTCCGGTAATGAAGGACTCCGAGCACTTCTTCTTCGACCTGCCACAGTTTGAAAAATGGCTCTCTGAGTGGGTGCGCGGCTCCGGCGCCATTCAGGAAGAGATGGCCAACAAGATGCAGGAGTGGTTCGAGAGCGGCCTGCAGCAGTGGGACATCACCCGCGACGCCCCCTACTTCGGTTTCGAAATTCCCGGCGCCCCGGGCAAGTACTTCTACGTCTGGCTGGATGCCCCCATCGGTTACATGGCTTCCTTCAAGAACCTGTGCAACAAGCGTGGCGACATCGACTTTGACAGCTACTGGAAAGCGGACTCCGACGCCGAGCTCTACCACTTCATCGGTAAAGATATCGCCTACTTCCACTGCCTGTTCTGGCCGTCCATGCTGGAAGGTGCCAACTTCCGCAAGCCGACCAAGGTCAACGTACACGGCTATGTGACCGTCAACGGCGCCAAGATGTCCAAGTCCAAGGGCACCTTTATCAAGGCATCCACCTACCTGAACCACCTGGATCCGGAGTGCCTGCGTTACTACTACGCCGCCAAGCTCAACAGCCGCATCGACGATCTGGACCTGAACCTCGAAGATTTCGTGCAGCGGGTCAACGCTGACGTGGTCAACAAGCTGGTTAACCTCGCCTCCCGCAACGCCGGCTTTATCGCCAAGCGTTTTGGCGGCAAGCTGGCGGCGACCTGCGCCGAACCCGAGCTCTACGCCGAATTCGCCAATGCCCGCACCGCCATTGCCGAGGCTTATGAGAGCCGCGAGTTCAGCCGTGCCATCCGCGAAATCATGGCGCTGGCCGACAAGGCCAACCGCTATGTGGATGACAAGGCTCCTTGGGTCATCGCCAAGCAGGAAGGGGCTGACGCCGAGCTGCAAGCTGTTTGCTCCGTCGGTATCAACCTGTTCCGCGTACTGATGGCCTACCTCAAGCCCGTCATGCCGCTGCTGGCCGAGCGTGCCGAAGCCTTCCTGGCCGAAACCCTCAGCTGGGATGGCATCGAGATGCCGCTGGTCGATCACACCGTGGCACCGTTCAAAGCCCTCTTCTCACGCATCGAGCCGGCGAAGATTGAAGCCATGATCGAGGCCTCCAAGGAAGACCTGGCCAAAGAGCAGGCACCGAAAGTGACCGGCCCGCTGGCTGATGACCCCATCAGCGAAACCATCACCTATGACGATTTTGCCAAGATTGACCTGCGCGTCGCGCTGATCAAGAAGGCCGAAGCGGTACCGGAAGCCGAGAAGCTGCTCAAGCTGCAACTGGATATCGGCGGCGAAACCCGTCAGGTGTTTGCCGGTATCAAGTCCGCTTACAACCCGGAAGATCTGGAAGGCAAGCTGACCGTGATGGTGGCCAACCTGGCGCCGCGCAAGATGCGTTTCGGCATGTCCGAAGGCATGGTGCTGGCCGCAGGCCCGGGCGGCAAGGATCTCTGGATCCTGGAGCCGCAGGAAGGCGCCCAGCCTGGAATGCGCGTCAAGTAAGCACATCGCTGACTGCGACCACAGCCAGATAGAGAAGAGAGGCCAAACGGCCTAATGCCAGTCCGTTAATCCTGACTGACATTGTTTTTATTGGCTTTTGGCACCACATACTTCTGTGGTCTTGCCTTGAGACTACGGGGATAACTCCGCTCACTTCGTTCCCGCAACACAGGACGGGACAC
>NZ_JBFODV010000090.1:0-2595 GCF_040908495.1 Aeromonas sp. R1-1
TTCAGGCCCTTTTATTAAGGATGTCTTGGAGTTGAAACAGAAGAATATCAAGGCCGCAGCGCTCGGCTGCAACGGAGTAACTTGGCTTCAGGCCCCTTCATTAAGGAAGTCTTAGATGGAACAGAAGAATATCAAGATCAACCAGATCGACGTTGCCAACGACAAACCGTTCGTGCTATTTGGCGGCATGAACGTGCTGGAATCCCGCGACATGGCGATGGCGGTATGCGAGAAGTACGTGGAAGTGACCAGCAAGCTGGGCATCCCGTTTGTCTTCAAGGCGAGCTGGGACAAGGCCAATCGCTCCTCCATCCACTCTTACCGCGGTCCGGGTCTGGAAGAGGGGATGAAGATTTTCCAGGAGCTGAAAGCGACTTTCGGCATGCCGGTCATCTCCGATCTGCACGAACCCCATCAGGCCAAGCCGGTCGCCGAGGTGGTTGACGTTATCCAGCTGCCCGCTTTCCTGGCACGCCAGACCGATCTGGTGGAAGCCATGGCCCGCACCGGCAATGTTATCAACATTAAGAAGCCGCAGTTCCTGAGCCCAAGCCAGATGAAGAACATCACCGACAAGTTCGAGGAGTGCGGCAACGACCAGCTGATCCTGTGCGAGCGCGGTGCCAACTTCGGCTACGACAACCTGGTGGTGGACATGCTGGGTCTGGGCGTGATGAAGAAGAGCACCGGTGGCTATCCGGTGATCTTTGACGTGACCCACTCCCTGCAGTGCCGTGATCCGCTGGGTGCCGCCTCCGGTGGCCGTCGCGAGCAGGTGACCGAGCTGGCGCGCGCCGGCATGGCGGTCGGTCTGGCCGGTCTCTTTATCGAATCCCACCCGGATCCGAAGATTGCCCGTTGTGATGGCCCGAGCGCCCTACCGCTGGAGAAGCTGGAAGGCTTCCTCAAACAGATGAAGGCCATCGATGACCTGATCAAGGGCTTCGAACCCCTCGATACTTCGGCCTGATCCCGACGCTGTCATGCCTGATAAAAATGCCCCGCAATGCGGGGTATTTTTATATCTGCCATATTTAGTTGAAGACTCAAATTAATCTGTGAGCAAACAATTATTGGTTGCCGTGGTGTTAATGGTGTTAATTTTGTTGTGTGATTGACGTCTCTTAATTGTTTTTTATTACATGTAAAGTGGTCACCGTAGTAATGCAGAAACAGCATGGATCGGGTGAGGTACGCAGATATCTCGTCCGGCTATCTGCATGTTTATTGCTGCCATAACAATGTGCAATTAAATTAACAGGACGTTAATAATGCGAAAGAAACTATTTAGCAGCCTCTATTTTCAGGTATTGCTCGCGATTACCCTCGGGGTATTTCTGGGGCATGTATATCCGGAACTGGGCGCCGATATGAAGCCCCTCGGTGATGGCTTCGTCAAATTGATCAAGATGATCATCGCCCCCGTTATTTTCTGTACCGTGGTTACCGGCATTGCCGGGATGGAGAGTATGAAGGCAGTCGGCAAGACCGGCGCCATTGCTCTGCTCTACTTCGAGGTGGTCAGCACCATCGCCTTGATCATCGGGCTGTGCGTGGTCAACCTGTTACAACCGGGTGCCGGCATGAACGTCGATCCGGCTGCGCTGGATGCCAGCGCCATCTCCGCCTATGCGGAGCAGGCCAAGTCCCAAGGCATTATCGCCTTTTTGCTGGATATTATTCCGGGCAGTGTGATCGGTGCCTTTGCCAGCGGTAATATCTTGCAGGTGTTACTGTTTGCGGTGCTGTTCGGCTTCTCCCTGCATCATATCGGTGAAAAGGGACAGGTTATTTTTGGCGTCATAGACAGTTTCTCCAAAGTCATATTTGGCATTATCAATATGATAATGAGACTGGCGCCGGTCGGTGCATTCGGGGCAATGGCATTTACCATCGGCAAATATGGAGTAGGTTCACTGGTACAGCTGGGCCAGCTTATTGCCTGCTTCTATCTCACCTGCCTCTTCTTTATCTTCATTGTGCTGGGCAGCATCGCCAAAGCCTCAGGCTTCAGCATCCTGCGTTTCATCTCCTACATTCGTGAGGAGTTGCTGATCGTGCTGGGGACCTCCTCTTCCGAGTCGGTATTGCCGCGGATGCTGGACAAGATGGAGAAGCTGGGTTGCCAGAAATCGGTGGTGGGGCTGGTCATTCCGACCGGGTACTCCTTTAACCTGGATGGCACCTCCATCTATCTGACTATGGCGGCGATTTTTATCGCCCAAGCTACCAATACGCCGCTCGATCTGTTCCAACAGATCACCCTGCTGGTGGTACTGCTGATCTCCTCGAAAGGGGCGGCAGGGGTGACCGGTAGTGGCTTTATCGTGCTGGCGGCGACTATTTCGGCGGTGGGCCATCTGCCACTGGCTGGTTTGGCGCTGATCCTGGGGATCGACCGTTTTATGTCCGAAGCGCGGGCGTTGACCAACCTGATCGGTAACGGGGTTGCCACCGTGGTGGTCGCCAAATACTGCAAGCAGCTGGACGAGAAGAAAATGGATGCAGTGCTCGGCGGCAAGGTCGGGCAACTGGAAGCGGACAGGGCGTAAGAGCTGTTTGCCCCCGCACGACCGCGTTGGCTGGTGCGGGGGC
>NZ_JBFODV010000091.1:0-2545 GCF_040908495.1 Aeromonas sp. R1-1
GTGACATACGGATTAACAGTCCGCCGTTCTACCGACTGAACTAAGGAGGAATTGCCTGTCTCGTCAAGACGGGGCGAATATTAATGACCAGGGCGGCGGGTGTCAACCCGCGAATTTCCCGAAAACCGGATTTTCGGACTGTTTGCCCAAAAGTTGCGCTTTGCGGTTTATTTTCAGCACAATCAGTCCCTTGCCATCGCCTTGGCCAACTGATGCAGGGAGCATTGGTTAGGTTCGTATCAACCTGATGATGCCAGCATGATATTGCGAACGTGCTGGCAAGCCAATAAGACTCAAGTGGTGAACTTTGCAGCTAAATGGGGCAGCGCAATCATCAACATCGGCGATTTGGTAGCAAATAGGCCAAATAACGGGTGAGCGCGCGTTTCATTGATCCTGCCCATCGAAAAAATGGCCCGTCTGGAGTAAGGTTACGCAGGATACCATCGCCGCGTCGACAGCCCTGCCGGCCCTTGATGATGATCGGGCGCCGGATCTCTCCGGCCTTTATCTCCCTCTTCTGGTATTACGATATACATGCACAAGCAAGCCTCTTTAAATAGCGTGAAGCTCGCCATAGCCTTACGCCAGTCCTGTATTGATGAACCCTACAGCATGGCCCGCTTCGGCCGTGATCTTATCGCCGGTGTGACGGTGGGCATCATCGCCATCCCGCTCGCCATGGCGCTGGCCATCGCCAGCGGTGTACCGCCACAACACGGTCTCTATACCGCCATCATCGCCGGTATCGTGATCGCCGTGACCGGTGGCTCCCGTTACTCCATCTCCGGCCCAACCGCTGCCTTTGTAGTGATCCTCTACCCGGTCGCCCAGCAGTTCGGGGTTGGCGGTCTGTTGATGGCGACGCTCATCTCAGGCCTTTTTCTGGTGGCGATGGGGATGGCCCGTCTTGGCCGCCTTATCGAGTACATTCCCCCGTCAGTGACGCTGGGCTTTACCGGTGGTATCGCCATCGTGATCGCCACCTTGCAGATCAAGGACTTCTTTGGCCTGAGCGTGCCCGAGATGCCGGAAACCTATCTGGGCAAGGTCGAGGCGCTGACCGCCGCCCTGCCAAGTTGGCAGTGGGGCGATACCCTGGTGGGGGTCGCAACGCTGGCCGTGCTGCTGCTCTGGCCACGCCTGCGTCTGCCGGTGCCGGGCCACCTGCCCGCGGTACTGGTCGGGGTGGGCCTGGGTTTTGGCCTCCATTACTTCGGGGTGGATGTGGCCACCATCGGCAGCAAGTTCAGCTATACCCTGGCCGACGGCACCCAAGGGATGGGGATCCCGCCCATCGCACCAACTCTGGTGATGCCCTGGGCCTTGCCCGGACCGGATGGCTTGCCGGTCGAATGGAACCTAGCGGCTGTTGAGCGGCTGCTGCCTGCCGCCTTCTCCATGGCGATGCTGGGGGCGATCGAGTCGCTGCTCTGCGCTGTGGTGCTCGATGGCATGACCGGTCGCAAACACAGCTCCAACGCCGAACTGGTGGGGCAGGGGCTTGGCAACATCTTCGCTCCCTTCTTTGGCGGCATTACTGCTACCGCCGCCATCGCCCGCTCTGCCGCCAACGTGCGTGCCGGCGCTACGTCCCCCATTTCGGGGATCGTCCATGCGCTGGTGGTGCTGGCCGCCATTCTGGTGCTGGCCCCCTGGCTCTCCTGGTTGCCACTCTCGGCCATGGCTGCCTTGCTGCTCATCGTGGCCTGGAATATGAGTGAAGCGCACAAGGTGGTGGAGCTGATCCGTCGCGCGCCCAAATCCGATGTGCTGGTGCTGCTGGTCTGCCTGTCGCTCACCGTTATCTTCGACATGGTCATCGCCATCACCTTCGGGGTGATCCTGGCGTCCCTGCTCTTTATGCGCGAAATCGCCAAGATGACCAAACTGCACGATTTGGCCGAGCACAAACGCTATGCCCGCGAGGTGCCGGACAACGGCCTGCTCTACAAGATCAACGGCCCGCTCTTCTTCGCAGCGGCCGAACGGGTCTTTGCCGAGCTGGAAGCTCAAGTGAAAGGGCACAAGGTGCTGGTGTTGCAGATGGAGGCGGTCTCCATCCTCGATGCGGGCGGCCTGTCAGCCTTCCTCCACTTTGGCAAGCAGATGACTAAAGCCGGTGTCGAGTTACGGGTGGCCGAGTTGCAGTTCCAACCGCTCAAGACCCTGGCCCGTGCCAAGGTACGGCCGCAGCCCGGCAAGCTGGAATTTTACGGCTCGCTGGAAGAGGCGCTCAAAGGTGAACATTTGCACGAAGCGGCAGTAAATTGATTGAAAGAGATACGAAACGGCATATTTTTGGTCACTTGGTTCGGATATTGAGCAAACGAGCGCAAAAAGTAAAAAATTGCATTGACCAAAAGCCATCGTATCCCTTACATTACGCCCCGTCGCCGCGGCATGGTCCGCCAGCGAATGTGCTGCTCAATCACATAAAGCAGTGAGCAAAAATTTGGTGAGGTGTCCGAGTGGCTGAAGGAGCACGCCTGGAAAGTGTGTATACGGCAACGTATCGAGGGTTCGAATCCCTCCCTCACCGCCA
>NZ_JBFODV010000092.1:0-8398 GCF_040908495.1 Aeromonas sp. R1-1
GGACGGGGCGGGTCCCCTTGTAGCGCTCCTCCAGGAACTGGCGCAGCATGACGCAGGCCTGACGGCCGTCAGCTTTGCCATACTCCTGCATCAGACCGGCGGCGCGGTAGGCGCACAGCTCGCCCTGGCAGGGCCCCATTCCCAGACGGGTGCGGCGGCGCAGGTCGATGAGGTTGTCCACATCCAGCTCGCGAAGGGCGTATTCGATTTCACCCGCGGTGACCATTTCGCACTCGCAGATGAGGGCGTTGGCCTTGGGATTGTCACGGAAGAAGGCGATGACCCGCTCGCCGTGGCGGTATTGGGCTGAGCCTTCGACCGGCACCGAGAGACCGGGGGCGGAGACCTTTTCCGGATCCCGCGAACCGGGCAGGCTCAGTTCGGCGGTTTGGCAGGGTTTGCTGTTGCCGAGTTTCTTGGCCAGCAGATCGGTGGCCCACTCCGCCATCAGGCGGTAGGTCATCAGCTTGCCGCCGGTGATGGTGTTGAACCCCTTGAGGCCGTCACGCTCGGCGTGATCCAGCAGCACGATACCGCGGCTGATGTTGCGGCCGGTGTCGTCACCGTCCACCGCCACCAGCGGGCGTACCCCGGCGTAGGCGCGCAGCAGACGGGTGCGGGCCATGATGGGGGCGAGCTTGATCCCTTCGCGCAGCAGCACCTCCACCTCTTCCGGTTCGACGGTGAGCTGGTCAATCTTGTTGTAATCGATGCGACTGGAGGTGGTGCCGATGAGGGAGATGGTATCGCCCGGCACCAGAATGTCCGCATCCGCCGGTTTGCGGGCGCGGTTGAGCACCAACTGGTTGATGCGGTAATCCATGATGAGCAGGGAGCCTTTGGCCGGGAACATGCGGATGCCGAGATCGGCGTATTCGCAAATTTGCTGGCCCCAGATGCCTGCGGCGTTGATCACCTCCTGACACTCCACCTCGAACGCTTCGCCGGTGCGAGTGTTGATCGCCTTGACGCCGTGTACCCGATCCTGAGTGCGCAAGAGTCCCAGCACCTTGCTGTGGGTGAAGATGCGCGCGCCATGCTCTTTGGCGTCCAGCACGTTGGCGGCGGCGAGGCGGAACGGGTCGACCGTACCGTCCGGTACATGGATGGCGCCGATCATCGCCGGGTTGGCGTTGGGCTCCATGCGCAGGGCTTCACCGGGATCGAGCTGGCGGGTTTCGATACCGGCCAGAGCGCAGGCATCCATAAAGGTGGTTTGGAAATTGATGTCATCTTCCGGCAGGGTGAGGAAGAGGCCGCCCGTGTCTTCGACACAGTGGCTGGCGATCCGCTTGAGGATGCGGTTTTCCTGGATGCATTCGCGTGCGGACTCCTGATCCGTCACCGCGTAGCGGGCACCGGAGTGGAGCAGGCCGTGGTTGCGGCCGGTGGTGCCGGCGGCGATATCATCGCGCTCGAGCAGGATGCAGTCGATGCCGCGCAGTGCGCAATCACGCATGATGCCGGCCCCTGTGGCACCGCCGCCTATGATGACGACTTGTGTAGTTATTCTTTTCATTGTTGCCCGTCTCATCTCTTCCAGATGAGGCCAGTGTGGCCTACTTCTGAGTGGAAATGTTTGATATGGGCCAAATTTGCGCTCGCAAACGCTCATTTGCTCGCGCGTTAATGAGCATTGTGTGACATTTGTCACGCTTGTTATCGCATCGGTTTGTGGGCTGGTGGCGAATAACAGGCACAAAAAAGGGGCATCGGATGCCCCTTGTCACTGTTTGACGAGTCTGGTGGGTGTGTTAGGGGTCAGCCGCAGCACTTCTTGTGCTTTTTGCCGCTGCCACAGGGGCAGGGATCGTTGCGCCCCGCCTTGAGGGGCGCCGGATCCTGCTCTCCCTCGGTATAGACCCAGCGCCCCTGATAACGCACGAAGCGGGAACGCTCATGGAGGCAGTGACGCTCATCCCCTTCCAGAAACCAGGCTTTGAACTCCACCATTCCGGTTTCATCCTCCGGGCCGCCCTGGCTGGCGATGATCTCGAGACCATCCCAGCGGGTGTCGATGCGTGAAAGCTCTTCGGCGGTGAGGCCGCCAAGGTGGGCCGGGTGCCAGCTATGGACCAGATACTCCCCCAGACCAAGCACAAAAGCGCTGTAGCGCGAGCGCATCAGCTGTTCCGGGGTGTCAGCCACAGCGCCACTGTGACGTGAGCCACAGCACAATTCGAGAGAAAGGGTTGAGCCGCAAGGACAAAGATTCATGATTTTCACGTTCTGGCCGATTTGTTTAAGGGAATTGTAACGAAAGCTGGGCTCGCCCTGCCAGCACCTATACTGATGAGTAAGCAAGGAATTCCAATAAAAACAGCTGCAAGGATGTGAAAGATGACGCTAAAGCAGAAAATCCTGTTACTGGGTGCAGTACCCGTGCTGCTGATGGCCCTGGTGGTCAATCTCAGTAACTACATGGTCTCCAAGAGTGATCTGGAGTCTGATCTGGTGGTGGCGAGGGAAAATGCCATCAAGGAGCGTAAAGCGCTGCTAAGCAGTTACATCATGATGGCCAAAACCGCCGTCGATGCCGTGTATTCCCTGCCGGATTCTCCGGAAAATCGTCAAAAGGTCAAAGAGTTGCTCAGGCCGCTGCGTTACAGCAGTGACGGCTACTTCTTTGTCTATGACTTCGAGGGCAACACCATACTGCTGCCGGTGCGTACCGAGCTGGAGGGGAAAAACCGCTGGAACGACAAGGATGCCAAGGGCAAATTGCTGATCCAGGAGATCCTTAAATCGGCCCGTCAGGGGGATGGTTTTACCGAATACTGGACGGCCAAGCCCTCCATCGGTCGCGATGCCCCCAAACTTGCCTTTACTCTGGTGCTGGACAAATACCAGTGGGCCATTGGCACCGGTTTTTATATCGATGATATCGACAACGAGCTGGCGGCCTTGCGGGCAGAGCGCGAGAGCAATATGCATGCCTCGTTGCAGAGCAGTGTGCTGGTGATCCTGCTGATCCTCGGTATCACCCTGGCGGCGACCGTCATTGTGGGCAACCGGGTTACCAAGCCGTTGGCGGATGCGGTGCTGGCATTGAACGATATCGCCAACGGCGACGGGGATCTGACCCAGCGGCTCAAGGTGCAGAGTCAGGACGAGATTGGCCAGCTGGCCAGCGCCTTCAACCGCTTTGTCGAGCGGATCCAGTCGGTGGTGAGTCAGGTGGGCGAGACCAGCAACCACCTCTTTAGCGCGGTCGACAAGTTGCACCATCTGAGCGAGCACTATGACCATCAGATGCAGGGTCACAGTCGCGAGACCGATCAGGTGGTCACCGCGGTGACAGAAATGAGCTCCACCGCGCAGGAGGTGGCGGCCAGTGCCTCCAATGCCGCGACAGCAACCAGCGATGCGGCCCGTGAATCGGACGCCGCCCGGGGGGTGGTGAGCGGGGCTATCAACAGTATCAACCGGCTGGTGGGGGAGGTGCATACTGCCTCCGGCGTTATCGAGCAATTGGCGCAAGAGACCGCCAAGATTGGCTCGGTGGTGGAGGTCATTCGCGGCATTGCCGAGCAGACCAACCTGCTGGCGCTGAATGCCGCCATCGAGGCGGCCCGTGCCGGTGAGCAGGGGCGGGGCTTTGCGGTGGTGGCGGACGAGGTGCGTTCGCTGGCCGGTCGTACCCAACAAAGCACCAAGGAGATCAACGAGATGCTGCAACGTCTGCAGGGCGGGGTGAAGCAGGCGGTGGAGGTGATGCAGGCGAGCGAGGATCGCAGCCAGGAGACGGTGCAGGAGGCGAGCCATATCGCCAGCTCCCTCGATAGCATGGTGATGGCGGTCAGTACCATCAACGACATGAACATCCAGATCGCCACCGCCGCCGAAGAGCAGCATGCGGTGTCGGAGGAGATCAACAAGAACCTGGTGGCCATTCAGCAGATTGTCAGCGAGCTGACCAGCGCGGCGGTGGAATCCAACAGCACCACCCGAGATCTGGCCAGTACCGGCGACAAATTGCGCAAACTGGTATCGCAATTCCGTTATTGATCTTGTAATGGTCCGTGACGGCAACCACAAGATGCGGCCTGACCCCCGGTTCAGGCCGCACTTTATTTGGGGATTGACCAATAATGTGTGAAAATTGCCAGCCTCTTTTTTTCAGCCTTTGCCCCATACCCTATGAATGAGATCGTGAAAGGTAGTATCGATTTGATCCGGCAGCTCAACTACGGCCTGGTCTATGCCAGTCTGGAAGAGCACAAGGAGCTGTCGCGCACCGATCTCTCCCGCCTGACCGGTCTCTCGCCAGCCAGTATCACCAAGATCACCCGGGAACTGCTCGATGGGGGGCTGGTGGTCACCTGTGGTGAAAGTTCAGTGGGGCGCGGCCGTCGTCAGACCTTGCTGCGCATTAACGAGCGCCGCTTCCAGTTTCTCTCCATGCGTCTCGGCCGTGGCTACGTGGATATGGCGCTGTTTGACTTTTCCGGCCGTTCGCTGGCCCGCCAGCGCCACCTCTTTACCGAGGAGGAGCGCGCCGATCTGCTGGGCAGTCTGGTGCATGCCATCAAGGTGTTTTTGCCGAGAAAGTCCCTCAGTCTGGCCTGCATCGCCCTCTGTCTGCCGGGTCAGGTAGAGCGCCACTCCGGCATGGTCAAGCACTTCCCCTTCTACGATCTGCGCAACTGGCCCCTTGGTCCGACTTTGCAACAGGCGTTCTCGGTACCTGTGCTGGTGAGCGGTGACGTGCGCACCTGGATCCAGGCCGAGCGGGAATGGGGGGCTGCCAAGAATTGCGCCGATGCGGTGCTGGTGTTTGTCCACAACGACATCGGGGTCGGCATGGTGGTCAATGGCCAGCTTATCGAGAGCGAAAATGCGCTGCTCGGAGATCTCAGCCACCTGCAGCTCGAACCCTATG
Organism: Aeromonas sp. R1-1; assembly: GCF_040908495.1. Classification (NCBI taxonomy): domain Bacteria; kingdom Pseudomonadati; phylum Pseudomonadota; class Gammaproteobacteria; order Aeromonadales; family Aeromonadaceae; genus Aeromonas; species Aeromonas sp. R1-1. The sequence goes on from NZ_JBFODV010000092.1 coordinate 4,883, forward strand.
GCCAGCGCTGCTACTGCGGCGGCTTTGGCTGTGCCTGCACCCTGGTGACCAATCAGGCGTTGGAGGCGCAATACCGGGATTTGCGCGAGCGGATGCAGGAGCACGACTTGCCCGAGAGCGTCACCATTCGCGAGCTGTGCGAGCTGGCGCTGGCAGGTAACAGCCTTTGCCAAGATATTCTCCATCAGGCGGCGGGTCGCCTCTCCAAGGTGCTCTCCAATCTCATCTGCCTGCTCAACCCGGGCAAGCTGCTGCTGGGGGGGGAAATCACCCGTGCCGATCGGCTGCTGTTCCCCATGCTGCACCAGTCGCTGGCCAGCCAGTTGCCAGCCGAATATCTGGTGCGGCTGCAGATTGAATCCACCCACTTCTACGAAGATCCCACCAAGCCCACTTCGGTGCAGGTGCACAAGGCACTGCGCGATGGCAGCCTGTTGCTGGAGCTGCTGCGCAGCTGTCAGGAGTCGTAAGGCAAGAGGGGTTGGCACTGCGTTTGGCGAAAGGGGAAGGGATTGCTGTTCCGCCAGCGCGTAACTGGGTACAATCTTGCCCTTTTCCGGCAGCCCCCCTGTTATCGCGCCCCGTAGCGCCATGACATGTTGGCACCGCTGCCGTTCCTGTTTTGACTCCAGTTGTGAACCTAGATGAAGCCTGTTCCTGATCACGCCGTCAACCGCCTGCGGGCCTGGCGCAAGAGTATCTCTACCCGACCGTTTCTTGCCCGTGGCGGCACCCTGGCCCGCTGTCCGGCCTGTCAGCTGCGCGAGGATTGGTGTGCCTGCGAGTGGCGCCCCGAGCTCAAAGCGGAGGCCGGTTTCTGCCTGCTGATGTATGACAGCGAGCCGATGAAGCCCTCCAACACCGGTCGCCTGATCGCCGATGTGTTGCCGGATACCACCTGGGCGTTTCTCTGGTCGCGCACCCAGCCCCATCCCGAGCTGCTGGCCCTGCTGGCCGATCCCGCGTGGCAGCCCTATGTGGTCTTTCCCGCTTGCGAGAAGGAGCCTGCCCGCCTGACCGGCGAGGTGACGCTGGCACCGGGTAAAAAACCGCTCTTTATCCTGCTCGATGGCACCTGGCCGGAGGCGCGCAAGATGTTCAACAAGAGCCCCTACCTGGACGGTTTTCCGGTGCTCGCCATCAAACCCGATGCGCTCTCCACCTACGGCATGCGGGTGGCCAACAGCGAGGAGCACCTCTGCACCGCCGAAGTGGCGGCCTGCGTGCTGGAAGTGGCGGGAGAGCTCAAGGCGGGGCAGGCACTGCAGCACTGGTTCAACTTGTTCAGCAGCCGCTACATGGCCGGTCGGGTCAGCCGTTTCCCCGGTGCCGATGAGGATCATCTCTGTGAGGCGCTGGCGGCCATCAAGGAAGCGAACGTCGCTTCAACGGCTTGCTAACGGGCCCTCTGAGGGTTTGGGCAGGGGTCTGACAGCTCAAATTAATGAAAATCAGGAATCAATTGGCTGCCACTGTTTCGTTAGATTCATGGTCAGTTGCCCGTTAGGATAGCGGACAGCCTGTGCCCCCCCGCACAACGTCGTTTTGGTTAGCTCCGGTTGCTCGACCCTTCGGGCAACCCACTCTCGTGAGGTCTATGGATGGAATTGGAACTGGTTACTCTGTTTGCCCTGTTCGGTGTAGCGCTTGTCGCCGGCTTTATCGATGCCATCGCCGGTGGCGGCGGCCTGTTGACGGTACCTGCTCTGCTGGCCACCGGCATGCCGCCGGCGCTGGTACTCGGCACCAACAAACTGCAGAGCAGTTTTGGCTCCTTCTCCGCCACCTGGTTCTATGCCCGCAAGGGGCTGCTGGAGTGGGCCATGATCTGGCCTGCGGTGATCTGCACCTTTATCGGTGCGGCCATCGGCACGCTGGCGGTGCAGACCATAGACGCCGCCATTCTCGAGCGCCTGCTCCCTTTCCTGCTGATGGCCTTTGCCTGCTACTTCTACTTCTCGCCGCGGGTAAGCGATGCCGAGAGCTCCCGCCGTCTGACTCCCATGCTGTTTGCGCTGCTGGTGGGGGGCGGTGTCGGCTTTTATGACGGCTTCTTTGGGCCGGGCACAGGTTCGTTTTTCGCCATCGGTTTCGTGGCGCTGGCGGGTTTTGGCATGGCGCGCGCCACCGCTCATACCAAGCTGCTCAACTTCACCTCGAATATCGCCTCCCTGCTGTTCTTTGCGCTCGGTGGCAAGGTGGTGTGGAGTGTCGGCTTCTGCATGGCGCTGGGGCAGTTCATCGGCGCCCGTTTTGGCTCCAAAATGGTGCTGAAAAAAGGGGTGAAGCTGATCAAGCCGCTGCTGGTGACCGTCTCCTTGCTGATGTCTGCCAAGCTGGTGTGGAGCCAGTATCCGGAGCTGTTTGCCTGGATCTGATGTGAGCCTTGCTTGCCGCATCGCAATTGTTAACGGGGCCCTTGGGCCCCGTTGTCATATCAGGTGTTTTACACGGCTAGCGCGGCGTGTCGCTGCGGTGGCGAAAGTGTTGGTGCAGGGCGCTCACCAGCCTGGCGATCCGCTCTCGCTTTAGGCTGTTTGGTCGGTAGACCAGATGCAGGGGGCGGCCCAGCCCGGGCAGTGGGCGGGCCATCTCCCCCTGTTCTCCCACCAGCCCCAGCAGGCCAGCGGGGAGCAGCACAGGGCCAATGCTCGCCTTGGCGAGTTCGATGAGCGCAAGATAGGAGTCGAGCTCCATGGCGGGCTCCAGCCCCAAATAAGCCAGCGGTTCGCGCAGGTAGCGGTTTGAGGGGTTCTCCAGATCCATGGTGAGGATCTTGTGCCTGCTTTCTGCGCTGGCTGGCGGCAGGCTCTGCTGCGCCTCGCCCACCAGATAGAAGGGCTCCTCAAGCAGCAGATCGGCGCCAAGGCCATGGCCGGGCGGGAGCCGACCGGCGCAGATGCCGAGCAGGGCATCACCGCTGCGCACCCGCGCCAGAATGACCGGGGTGTGGTGGGTAGAGAGGGCAAGGTGGGGATCGCGCTCCAGATAGTCGCGCATAAAGTTGGCGAGATAACCGGCCAGCAGGGTTTCGGAGCAGGCGATGGGGAGGGGACTCTGATCCGCCAGATCCTGGCTATCGGCCAGCACTCCTTTCATCTCTGCCAGGCTCGGGGCCACTCGTTCCAGCAGCTCCTTTGCCTGCGGGGTGAGCCGGATCTGGCGCCCCTCCGGCTCAATCAGCTTCTTGCCAAGGCGCAGCTCCAGCTGGGCAATTCGCTTGCTCACCGCCGACTGGCTGATATAGAGGCGACTGGCCACCTTGGCCATGGTCCCTTCGCTTGCCAGCAGGCTCAGCGTCTCCAGCCCTTCCAGTAACATCTCGCCCCCTTGTTTATCGCCATCAGGATCTTCACAGATTGATCAGCGCTACCTTAGGGGCTGACTGGCTCAGGAGCAAGGGTCGTTTGCTGCCTTGGCCGGTCGAATGCGCCACTCGCTTAAGGGCGGTGCGAAGATCACCAGATTGCCGATGAGGCTGATCACCACTCCGGCCACCGAGACCGGCTGCCAGAC
>NZ_JBFODV010000093.1:0-4132 GCF_040908495.1 Aeromonas sp. R1-1
TTGCCATTGGCTGAAAAACCGGCGGCGGAACCGCTATAAATCGGTTTACCACCAAACAGGTCTGACCTATGGTAAAGCATGTAAAAGATGCATCGTGGAGCCGCTTTTCCTATGAATGACCGAGAACTGCAACAGATCCTGTTTCGCTCCTTCGATGTGATCCCGCTGCCTATTCTGGTGTCAGAATCCATTGCCCGTCACGATGGCTGCTCACCCGACATGATCCCGCAGCGGCGCCACCGCTTCCTGAATAAAGCCTTCATTGAGCAGCTGGGCTACAACCTTGACGATCTGCCGGACATGGCTTCCTGGTTTCAGGTCGCCTACCCGGATGAAGGGTATCGCCGCACCATCATCGACTCCTGGCACTCCCAGGTGGAACAGAGCTTGTCGCAAGGGCTGGAGGTTGCCGAGATGCCTGCGCTGATCCGCTGCAAGAGCGGTCAGTCGCGCTGGTTTATCGTCACTGCCCAGCTGGGAGCCGATGCCATCCCGGATGGCCATATCGTCACCTTTCGCGATATCCACGACCTGCAGTGCATGGTGGAAGAGGTGAGCCGCCTCTCCTGCACCGATCCGCTCACCGAACTGACCAACCGGCGCGGCGCCCAGCAACAGTTGCAGGCCCTTTGGTTACAGGGTGAGCCCCTCTCGGTGGTGTTGGGAGATATCGACCATTTCAAGCAGGTCAATGACCGCTACGGCCACCCTGCTGGCGATGCCGCGCTCTGCGCCGTCGCCCACGCCATGGCGAGCCAGCTGTTGCCGGGGGAGAGTTCTGGCCCGTTGGGGCGGGGAGGAGTTCCTGCTGATCCTGCCTGGTTGCGATATTGAACAGGCAGCACGGCGCGCCGAACAGCTGCGCCTGCATGTCAGTACCACCCGCTTGCCATGGCAGGGGAAGCAGCTATCCCTCACCATCAGTCTGGGCTGTGCCAGCATGAAGGGGCAGGAGAGCATCGACTATCTGCTGATGATGGCCGACCGGGCCCTTTATCAGGCCAAGGATCAGGGCCGTAACCGGGTTGTCATCTCGACGGAATAGAGTAATAACCAGAAAGAAAAGCCGACTCGCAGCCATAAAAAAACCGAAGCACAAGGCTTCGGTTTTTTACTGCGCAACTGGCGTGAGCCAGCCGGGCATTACTTCTTGATACGGATAACCGGGGTCTCGCCCACAGTCACGGCACCAGTCATTTTGATCAGCTCTTTGATCTCGTCCATGTTGGAGATGACAACCGGAGTCAGGGTAGACTTGGCTTTCGCTTCCAGAACGGCCAGATCGAACTCGATGATGGTGTCGCCGCGCTTGACCTGTTGACCTTCCTGAGCGATACGCTTGAAGCCTTCGCCTTTCAGTTCAACGGTGTCGATACCGAAGTGAACGAACAGCTCGATACCGGAGTCGGATTCCAGAGAGAACGCGTGGTTGGTCTCGAAAATCTTGCCGATGGTACCATCGCACGGAGCAACCATCTTGTTGCCAGCCGGCTTGATGGCGATACCGTCACCAACGATCTTCTCGGCGAAGACAACGTCAGGCACATCTTCGATCGGCACGATTTCGCCAGACAGCGGAGCAAAGATTTCGATGCCGCCGGTGTCAGAGCTATCGTCGGAAACCAGTTTCTTCAGTTTATCAAACAGACCCATATAAAGCTCCTAGAGATGATTTGTCGCTGTTTGCAGCCGATCTTAGCAGACTGCCTTCTGCTTAATAAAGTTATCTACGCATGCTTCGATTTCAGCGGCGGTGGCAAAGCTCAGTGCTTGATCAGCCATTGCCTTCACATCTTCGAAGTTGGTGTTGCGGATAAGCTTCTTGATACGCGGTACAGAGATGGCGCTCATGGAGAACTCATCCAGACCCATACCCAGCAGCAGCAGGGTGGCGCGCTCGTCACCAGCCAGTTCACCACACATACCGGTCCACTTGCCTTCGGCGTGGGATGCATCGATAACCATCTTGATCAGGGTCAGGACGGAGGGTGACAGCGGGTTGTACATGGAGGAGATCATCTCGTTACCACGATCGACAGCCAGGGTGTACTGGGTCAGGTCGTTGGTACCGATACTGAAGAAATCCACTTCCTTGGCCAGATGATGAGCCATCACGGCAGCGGCCGGGGTCTCGATCATGATACCCACTTCGATGGATTCATCAAAGGCTTTGCCTTCGGCACGCAGTTCGGCTTTCAGCGTCTCTACGGTAGCTTTCAGGCTACGGAACTCTTCGACAGAGATGATCATCGGGAACATGATGCGCAGTTTGCCGAAGGCAGAGGCGCGCAGAATGGCCCGCAGCTGAGCATGCATGATGTCTTCGCGGTCGAAGAAAATACGCACGGCACGCCAGCCCAGGAAGGGGTTCATCTCTTTCGGGAAATTCATGTACGGCAGCTCTTTGTCGCCGCCAATGTCCATGGTACGCACGATGATCGGCTGATCCGGCATCGCTTCGGCCACTTCTTTGTAGGCTTTGAACTGCTCTTCTTCGGTCGGCAGCGCGTCACGATCCATGAACAGGAACTCGGTACGGTACAGACCCACGCCTTCGGCGCCATTGCGGATGGCACCTTCGGTATCCTTGACGGTACCGATGTTGGCGCACACTTCGACCTGGTGACCATCCAGCGTGATGGCAGGCAGATCTTTCAGCTTGGCCAGCTCATCTTTCTCGGCCTGGAACTGAGCCTGGAACTTCTTGGCTTCGGTCAGCTGTTCAGCGGTCGGATTGATGATGATCTGGTTGTTGATCGCATCCAGCACCAGCATGTCACCGTTCTTGACGCGCTCGGTGATGTCGTTGGTGCCTACCACGGCCGGCAGCTCCAGGGAGCGGGCCATGATGGAGGTGTGAGAGGTACGGCCACCGATGTCGGTGACGAAACCCAGCACATATTTCAGGTTAATCTGAGCGGTTTCAGACGGGGTCAGGTCTTTGGCGACCAGGATCACCTCTTCGTCGATGGTGCTCAGGTTGACAACGGCGATGCCCAGTACGTTCTTGACCAGACGGGTACCGATGTCACGGAAGTCGGTAGCGCGTTCGCGCAGATAAGGGTCATCCAGCTCGGCCATCATCTTGGCGTACTGTTCGATCACCTCATAGATGGCTTTGTCAGCGGAAGCCTTGTTCTCTTTGATGAAGGATTTGATATCCCCTTCCAGCTCCTCATCTTCGAGCAGCATGATGTGGCCTTCGAAGATGGCCTCTTTTTCCTCACCGAAGGTGCGACCGGCCATCTCTTTGATGGCTTCCAGCTGGGTAGCTGACTTGGTACGAGCTTCGAGGAAACGGTTGATCTCGGCATCAATCTGGTCAGCAGAGATTTTGCCCTGATTGATAACGATTTCATCTTCTTTCAGAAGAAGCGCCTTACCGAATGCGATACCGGGGGACGCAAGAATGCCAGATATCATAATCCTTCCTATTAAAACGACTGTGGGGGAGGAATCTAAAGCTGGATTACTCCAGCTCGTCCATCAGGGCAACCAGCTTCTCAACAGCTTGCTGAGCATCCGGGCCGTCAGCCTGGATAGTTACGTTGGTACCCTTGGTCAGGCCCAGGGTCTGCAGCTTGAACAGGCTCTTGGCGCTGGCGGACTTGCCACCGGAGACCACAGTGATCTCGCTTTGGAATTCTTTGGCTTCTTTCACGAACTGAGCTGCCGGACGGGTGTGCAGGCCGTTTTCAGCAGTAATAACAACAGACTTCTCGTACATGGTTTCACCCCATATTATTGATATTTTTTGGTGGATTGGTCGTTTTTGAAGCAACCTGACCCACCGTGTCAGTATGGATATGTTGTAAAGTAACGAAAGCAGACCCGCAATGGTTTAATCCAGGTCAAGTTTCTGTGCAGTAATCGGTGCGCTGGTTGGCAATTTTCAGTTATTGGGCTACAAGCCGCATCAGGACTGGCCTGAAATTATTTTATAACGAAAAATAACACTTTGTTACTTTGTGATACCGAGCCAGCAAACACCGCGTGACGCCGCACAGGATATGAGATTTAGAGCGGAATGTCTGCTTTTTTTCTCACTCCGGAACTTGTTATTTTACCCCAAAAAATAAGGATCAAGTGACACTAACAGGGGTTTAGTCTAGCCCATAAAGAAGCGGCGCTC
>NZ_JBFODV010000094.1:0-4430 GCF_040908495.1 Aeromonas sp. R1-1
GAGCGTTACGGAAAAGGCGTAAATATCAAAACATGTTTGCATGAGGCGCTGGGGCGCCCCATGCAACACGTAATTGGGACATAGCCATAAAAAACCGGGCTATCGAGCCCGGTTCAAGTGAGGTTGGAAAAACAGTCCGTACTGCGAGCCGTTTGTCCAGCCTGACTCAGATATCGATCCGGCGAGCTTGCCAGAACTTGTTGCGCCAGTATTGGCTATCCAGCTTGGAGCGCGTCACACCAGCTCGAGTCGAGGCGTGGATGAATTCGCCATTGCCGACATAGATGCCAACGTGGTTGAGACGACGATTGATTTTGAAGAAGACCAGATCACCTTCGACCAGATCCTGCTTGGAAACGCGCGTCCCTTCGTGGACTTGGGAGCGGGTATCGCGGGGTAATTCGATACCGACGGCATTGCGGAACACTTCACGGGCAAAGGCGGAACAGTCGATACCGCGCTGGCTGCTGCCACCCATCCGGTACGGAACACCACGCCACTCTTTATATACAGTCAGGATTTCATTCACATCGGGTGTCTGAGAAGCTTCCGGTTCGATGACAGGTTCAACCATGGAAACTTCGATCTTGCTCGCGACCTCGGGTTGGGGTGCCGAGGCACAACCCACCATTCCGAGCGCGACCAGCAGTAGCATCAGGTGGCGCAATCCTTTATCCCCGCTAAATAGTAAATCTTGTTAAAATACGGCCCCAAAGGGCAATTTATAAGGCAACAGCACCCGACTATATCCAAGAATTCTATCGAGGCAAGTGAAAATCCCTATCAAGCTCACATTTTTGCAAGGAAATGCACGATTTTTCATAATTAATGTGATCATGCCCAAACAATATACAATCGCAAAAAGAGCCTTGGGCCTCCTAGATAACTGGCTTTTATCCCTGCTTCAGCACCTTTTTAAAGTGAAAAATCATGATCGAAACCGATCTTTTTTTGTTAAAACCGGCCAGAGTATGCCAGGAACTGCTTGCTCAATTGCCTGAATGGCTGTCAACCGATGAGCTGCATATCTGGCAAGCCATGACCCATCCTGAACGACGTCAGGAATATCTGGTGAGCCGCGCCCTGCTGCGCCAGCTATTGGCCGGGCGGCTGCAACAACCTGCCGCCAGTCTGCAATTTTGCAACGGCCCCCACGGCAAGCCCCGACTGCATGATGATGCTTGGCAGTTCAATCTGAGCCACAGTGGCAGCTGGCTGGTGTTGGCACTCTGCCCGCAGGGGCCGCTTGGGGTGGATATCGAACTGGGCAAACGGCGGCATCATCCCCTCCCGCTGGCCCGCCGGTTTTATGCACAGAGTGAATATGAGTGGCTCTGCGCACTGCCTGCCCAAGAGCAGGAGAGTGCCTTCTACCGGCTCTGGTCGCGCAAGGAGGCGGTACTGAAAGCCCACGGTGGCGGCATAGCTGCGGGGCTGGAGAAGGTACGGTTTCTCCCGGAGGAAGGATGGCGACTCGACAACCGGCTCGATGACACCCCTTATCAGGTACAGGATTGGCCCTTTGCCAGCGGCTGGCTCAGCCTCGCGGCGGCAACAACCCCCGTGGCCTTTTACCGGCTAGATGAGCGCTTGAATTGCCACTCGGTTAACCCCATGTTACTCAACACCCTTTCTGAAGAGTCCAACCCATGATCGTCGACATTACTCCCCAGAATTTTCACGCTGAACTTATCGATGCGTCCATGAAGAAGCCCGTCGTCATCTATTTCCATGCTCCGCAGATGCCGGAGTGCCAGGGGATGACACCGCTGATCGAATCACTGATTGGGCCCGCCAATGAGCAGGTAACCCTGGCCAAGGTGGATATGAACGATCCCCAGTTGCAGCCGCTGGCCAGTCAGCTCGGCCTGCGCGCCCTGCCCGCATTGGTGCTGTTCCATCAGGGTCGCCCTGACGAACAGGGGATCATCGAAGGACCGCAGGATGAAGCCACCCTGCGCCAGTATTTCGCCGCCTTCGCCCCCAAAGAAGAGGAAGAGTTGCTGGCCAAGGGGCAACAAGCACTGGCTGACGAGCAGCCCAGCATCGCCTATGCCCATCTGACCAAGGCACACCAGCTGGCTCCTGAACGCCACGACATCAGCCTGTGGCTCATTCAAGCAGCCCTCGACCTCAACCTGCTGGATGAAGCGCAGGAGCGCCTCGGCACCATCCCGATGGCGGCGCAAGATAGCCACTTCCATACCCTGAGCTCACGGCTGGCGCTGGCCCTGCAAGCGGCAGATAGCCCGGAACTGCGCGCGCTGGAAGCTCGTCATGCAGAACAGCCTGATGATTTTGCCCTGACTCAGGAGCTGGCGGTGCAATACAACCAGGCTGGTCGTCAGGAAGAGGCGTTGGGACTGCTGCTGGAGATCCTCAAGCGGGATTTGGCATTCGGCGATGCCAGAAAGACCTATCTCGATATTCTGGCGACCATGGGCAGCACACCGGTGGCGCAGAGCTACCGTCGCAAACTCTATAGTCTGCTCTACTGATCGGAATCGAACTGGCTGGTAATGATGGGGGAGTGCCGGGAGACCGGCATGACCTCATGGGTCAAGTACGAAGAAGGTATTGTGGGAATAAGGTGCTCTGGGAATAGTGGAAATACGGTGAATTTCAGGCAAAAAAAAATGGCGCAAAACTGCGCCATTTTTTTCGCATGGATTACTTCTTGTAGGAAGTAGCCATGTTGTCGATGCGCTGGTTAGCACGCATAGCTTCTTGCTTGGCTTCGGCAACATCAGCAGCGATTTTGGACTGATCAGCACGAACTGCGCTAACATCTTGAGCCAGTTGGTCAACTTTGTTAGACAGATTCTGAACGGAAGTTTCCAGTTCGCTAGTGTTTGCGCAACCACCCAGCAGAGCGGACAGACCAACAACACCTACCAACAACAATTTTTTCATTTTTAAAGCTCCCTTGAACTCGCCAGACGTTTAGCAAGCGGCGTGATTATGGCACAAAAAAATCCTACTTTGCATAGTCCCCACCACAGATAAATGCATTAAAACCCTCATTTTTTTTTGAATGAACAGTTTTTGTCCAGATTCGTCTAAAAAATGAGTGCCGTGTGGTGGGGGCACGGACAAAGGTTAACCAAATTTTTGCCTTATTACAATTTCGTATGAGGCTCAGGCTGTACGTTCTGACAACAATTGACGATATTGCACCAGATCCTCGATGGTCAGCACCGGCATCTGGTGTTTGCGACCGAACGCAACCAGATCTGGCAGACGCGCCATCGAGCCATCTTCTTTAGTCAATTCACACAACACACCAAACGGTTTGAGACCAGCCAGCTGCATCAGATCGACCGTCGCTTCGGTATGACCACGACGGGTAAGCACCCCACCGGTTCGCGCCCGCAGCGGGAAAACATGACCCGGGCGATGCAGATCACCCGGTTTGGCGCCGTCTGCGATGGCTGCACGGATGGTGGTGATGCGATCAGCCGCCGAGACACCGGTCGTGACACCCTGCGCCGCTTCGATGGTCACGGTAAAGGCGGTCTGGTAGTGGCTGGAGTTGGCCTCCACCATCATCGGCAGTTCGAGCTGGCGAACCCGCTCGTCGGGCAGGCAGAGGCAGACGATGCCGGAGCACTCGCGGATCATCAGCGCCATCTGTTCATTGGTCATGGATTCGGCGGCGAAAATGAGGTCGCCCTCGTTCTCCCGATCTTCATCGTCGGCCACCAGCACGCCGCCTCCGGCACGCAAGGCAGACAGGGCCGCTTCGACACGGGCAACGGGATCACCGAATTCACTGAGTAGAGACTGATTCATGGTAAAACTCCTAAACAAGACAAGGACCAGAATCAGGGCATGGAAAGGCAGACAGAGACGGGCATGCGGCGGCCAGCCCATAAGGGCCAACACGGCAAGGTCTGTCTTATCCTCTTTCATCCGGACTATGACCGTCGGCTCCGGCATCTCACCGGATCTGCTGACCCCGACCTGGCAATCAGCCAAATCGGGCGCTCGCGGGCTCCCCGAGTCAATCGGGATACCGCCGGTGGGGAATTGCACCCCGCCCTGAGAATAAGCGCAGACAGCCTAAAGAAAAACGGTTGCAGATACCAGCCAAAATCCCCCGCAGGCTGAAAAGCGTTTCAACATTGCGCACGGGATCCCGCTCTGCGGCGTGCGAGGCTATGACTGGCGAATTTCTTTATGGCGCGGATCGGTTTATGGCATAGTTCCCGAAACCAAAAAACAGGGCCCGAAAAGAGAGCCTGAACAACGCTGCCGGCGCAGACAGCAGCGCCAACACCACAAACGGAAAATGACAGAGATGGAAAAGAAAATACTGCTCACGGATTGCCCGGATGCCAAAGGGCTCATCGCCAAGATCACCAACATCTGCTACAAGCACCAGCTCAACATCATCAAGAACGATGAGTTTGTGGATCACGAGAATGGCC
>NZ_JBFODV010000095.1:0-7480 GCF_040908495.1 Aeromonas sp. R1-1
ACCGTCAGCAGTTCGAACGGGACATTCAGCTCGCACAGTGGCAACAGAGCTTGCCGCGCCCGCTCCTGCGCCTTGGGCACAGCGCCACGGACCAGCGCCTCGGCAACCACACCGTCACTGCCCTTGAGCCCCACTGCGCCGCCAATCCCGGCTACCGGATTAATGATGAACCCTAATCGAAACATGCTTGCCTCCCTTGCGATGGCCACCATTTTTATCTTTTCCCCCCTCTGGGACAAGCAGTGGCGCCCCTGCTAGAATGCGCTGCTTCAATTTTCCAACCAATTTTCAACCAAGGTTCAATCATGCTGGAATGGGTTCTTGATCCCTCTGCCTGGGTCGCACTCGCCACCCTTACCCTGCTCGAAATCGTGCTGGGCATCGACAACATCATCTTTATCTCCATCCTGGTAGGTCGCCTGCCGGAGGCGCAGCGTCAAAAAGCGCGCATTCTGGGTCTGGGGCTCGCCATGGGTACCCGGATCCTGCTGCTGCTCTCGCTGGCTTGGGTGATGCGCCTCACCGATCCGCTCTTCACCGTGCTGGGTGAAGCCATCTCCGGCCGCGACCTGATCCTGCTGCTGGGGGGCCTGTTCCTCATCGGCAAGAGTGCCCACGAGATCCACGTCACCCTGGAAGGAGCGGCCGAGCCGGAAAGCGTCAGCAAAGCGGCCTCGGGCTTTATCAGCACCCTGATCCAGATCGCCATCCTCGATATCGTGTTCAGCCTCGACTCGGTGATCACCGCAGTCGGCATGGCCGATCACGTGCCGGTGATGGTGCTGGCCATCATGATCGCCGTCTTCATCATGATGTTTGCCGCCAAATCCATCGGTGATTTCGTCGACAGCCACCCCACTATCAAGATGCTGGCCCTCTCCTTCCTCACCCTGGTGGGCTTCGCCCTGATGGCCGAGGGGATGGACCTGCATATTCCGAAGGGCTACATCTACTTCGCCATGGCCTTCTCGCTGGTGGTGGAGATGATCAACATCCGCCTGCGCAGCCATCACGACAATAACGGGCAAAATAGCGCGCAGTAACCCTGCCCCACATGCCCCCGCGACCCCAGCTGTCGCGATCAAAAAGAGCGCCGGTCGGGCGCTCTTTTTTTATGGGTAACGAAACGATGAAAGGGTTATTGATCGCTGATGACGATGGCAACCCGGCGGTTGGCGGCCCGGCCCTCTCTGGTCTTGTTATCCGCCAGCGGCATGGTCTCGCCACGGCCATGGATCTCCAGATTGGCTGGCTTCATGCCGACCGAGACCAGCACATCGGCCACCGACTGAGCCCGCTTCAGGGAGAGCTGCTGGTTGTAGCTGCTCTCGCCGGTATTATCGGTGTGGCCATCCACCCGCGCCTTGTCCAACCCTACGCCAAGCAGTGTTTTACCGAGTTTTTCAACGGATTGGCGAGTCTGGGGATTGAGCTCCCCCACGTTGTTGGCAAACAGCACCCGGTTGGCCAGATCCAGCGTCCACCCCTCATCGGTCAGATAAAAGCCCTGCTCCTTGAGCACGGCGATTTGCTCCGGGGTCAACCCCTTGGGCGCGCTCTGGCAACCGGCCAGCAGCGACAACATCAACCCCAGCAGGGTCACTTTCAACAGGTGGGTGATCTTCATGGTTTGCTCCTTGTTTATGTTGTTATTCTTGCCAGTCAGGCGATGGTTTGCTGTTCACTGCGGCGCGCCCGTTTCGCCAGATACATGGCTGCATCGGCCTGATCACACAGCACGCTGGCACTCATGCCCGCCTGATAGACGGCGAAGCCGACACTCACCCCGGCCACCAGCTGACGACCGTCACGCAGCGCCACCGGTTCGCTCATCGCCTGCTGGATGCGGCCAATCACCTCTTCCACCTCATGCTGTCGCTGGAGTGGGCCAACCAGCACCGCAAACTCGTCACCACCGAGGCGAAACACCAGATCATCCGGACGCAGCTGATGCTGCACCCGTCTTGAGAGCGCGATCAGCACATCGTCACCGGCGTTATGCCCCAGCGTGTCATTAATTTGCTTGAAGCGATCGCAGTCGAGATAGAGCAGCGCAAACCCCTCTTGCTCGCCGAGGGAGATGGCCTGCGCGAGCCGCGCTTCAAACAGGGCGCGATTGGGCAGTCCGGTGAGAGCATCGTGAGTCGCCTGATGGAGCAGGCTGGCATTTTCGCGGGCCTGCTGGGCCTGCCAGGCTTGCAGCTCGTCCAGCAGGGAGTTGAAGTCATCCCCCAGCTCGTTAATCTCGACGATATCGGCCGGTGGCGCCCGCATCCCCAGGGTGCGCTGTCTGCGTACCGAGTGGGCGACAAGTGCCAGTTTGCGCAGCGGTGCGGTGATGGAGACCTGCATCCGGTCAGCCACATAGAGTGCCACCATGGCGCTCAGCATCAGGCAAACCACCATCACCAGCAGCGCCGAGAGCAAAAACAACAACAGGTATTCACCGTGGCCGCGCAGCTCGATGGTGGCGATCTGCTCACCCCCCCGCAGCATGGGGAGTTTGACAGGCCCCGGCATCAGCAGTTGGGCCAGATAGTCTTCGAGCGTCACCAGCGGGTTGCTTCTGGGGCGCTCCCAACTGGCGAGCAGCTGGCCATTGGTCAGTACGATAGTGGCTTCGGCCACCTCTTCCTTGGCAACGATGCCGCTGAGCGCCTCGCTCGCCGCCTCCTCATCGTGGAACACCACCGCCGCCTCGGCGCTGTAGCTGATGGCGCGGGCTACCAGCTCCAGATTGTGGTCGGCGTAAAAACGCACTACCAGCAGGGCCACCAGAGTAAAAAAGAGTCCTGCCACGCTGACGGCTGTGATGGCGGCCACCAGATGGGTTCGCCCCAGGCTCTGACGCAGGGTCAGACGGCGGGGAGCCGCGCTCACCTGTCGTCTCATGGGACCCCCTTGTCGGCATGGGCCAGCTTGAGCACGGCGGGATGCACCCGCACGCCGCTCAGGGCCAGAGCATCGAGGTTCACTTTAAACCGCACCCGCACGCTGTCCGGCGAGGTCTGCAGGCAGAACACCGAGCTGGTGGAACAGTCGTGGTTGTATTCGCTGATGCTGAGCACTGGGTGTCCCTGCAGACGGGCAAACAGCGCAATCCGGGTCGGCTCGTCGAGCACTCCCAGATAGAGCACATCGCAGTGATCGCTGATGGCCGGATCGCTCGCCTCGTAACGATGGACCTGCACGGTACGGCCATTGGCCTGACGATCGATGGTAAAGAGGGCGCCGGCATATTCGGTCGGCGCCGCCACGCACATACGCAGCACCGCAGGCTCGGTGGGCCAGCGGGTGTAACTCATGATATCGAGCACCAGCTCCCTGACCGCCGTCGCCCGGCTCTCTGCGGCCGTTTCCGCCAGCGCGCGGGGCAACAGCAGGCCAAACGCAACCAACAGGAGCGCAAGACGGGCAGTTAAACGGGGGGAAAAGAGTAACAGCATGATCGGGAGGTGGTCGCCTTGACAATACCGCTGCTATGGCATTGCGGTTTGGGTACATGAACCCAGATAGTAAGTTGGCTGACACTGGCCTGACAAGTCTCACCCCGCCATCATCTACCGAGCTCGTGTAAAGAAAACGGAGAGCCCGTCTGGTAACGGGCTCTCTGGTGGCAGGCAACAAGACGGAAATCACTTCTTGCTGATGCCGTATTCTCGCAGCTTGTTGGCGATGGCGGTATGCGACACGCCCAGGCGTTTGGCCAGCTGGCGCGTCGACGGGAAGGCGGGATAGAGCCGGGCCAGCAGCTGGCTCTCGAAGCGCTTCACCGCATCGTCGAGATTCCCCTCAAACCACTCGTCGATCAGCGGCATGGTATCGGCCGCCACCGGCAGGTCGATCTGCTCGGGCCCCAGCTCATCCCCTTCCAGCAGGGTCATGGCACGGTAGAGACAGTTGCGCAGCTGACGCACGTTGCCCGGCCAGCGATAGGCGGTCAGGTAGTCGGCCATGTTGCGGGTAAAGCGCGGACGGGGTCGCTGCAACTCGCTGGCAAAGCGGGAGACAAACTGCTGGGCCAGCACCATGATGTCTGCCTTGCGCTCGCGCAGGGGGGGCAGCGCCAGACTGAGCACGTTGAGGCGATAGTAGAGATCCTCGCGGAAGGTTCCTTCGTGCACCAGATCCAGCAACTGCTTCTGGGTGGTGCAGATGAAACGCACGTTGACCTTCACCTCCTGCTCGTCACCGACCCGGCGGAATACCCCATCCTGCAACACCCGCAAAAACTTGGTCTGCAGATGGGGAGACATGTCGCCGATCTCGTCCAGCATCAGGGTGCCGCCGCTCGCCAGCTCCAGCACGCCGCGCTTGCCCTCGGTGTTGTTGCCGAAGGCGCCGGGGGCATAACCAAACAGCTCGCTCTCGGCCACGTTATCGGGCATGGCAGCGCAGTTGAGGGCCATAAAGGGGTGGCTGGAGCGCAGGCTGGCCCCGTGACAGGCACGGGCCAGCAGCTCCTTGCCGGTGCCGGTCTCGCCGACGATCAGCAGCGGCGCGTCCTGCATCGCCAGTTTGCGCGCTTGCGACAGCACCTCTTTCATCTTGGGACTCTCGGCCTGCAGATGCTCGAAGCCCCCCACTTCCACCGCATGAAGCGCGCTGAAGTGCAGGCCGACCCGACGGGCAGATTTGAGCACCACCACGGCCCCAGCCAGCGCCTGCTTGCCGCGGGCTTCTGCCACGAACAGCGGCATCAGATCTGCCAGATACTCTTCGCCATTGAAACTGAGCTTGCAGGTCTGCGGCTTGATCTCGCTCGCCTCCAGCCAGCGGGTGAAGGAGAAGCCCTTGACCAGCGAACCGAGCGCCACGCCGCGCACCTCCTCCACCGGCAAGCCGAGGGTGGTGAGGGCCGACTGGTTGGCCTGGGTCACCTTGCCCTTGCTGTCGAGAGAGAAAACCAGATCCGGCAGAGCCTTGAGCAGCGCCTCGATTTCGTGGTGCTCTCGCTCGGAAGGCATGTAGGGGATGGTCTTGACGTCGTAGACGCCGGGAATGCGGCGGATCTCCGGCATCAGGTGCTGAAAATCACTGAACTCCAGCTCGGGAAAGTTGAGATAGATGATGCCTGAGGTATCGATTTCGATGCCGCGCAGATCGATATTGTGCTCCACCAGGCGGTCGAGCAGTTCCCGGGTCAGGCCCAGGCGGTCTTCACAGCTGACTTCAAGACGCATTCGGGACACACTTCCTAGCTAACTCTATGAATGAGCGGATAATACAGTCTCGATCCCCCCAGTGCGAGCGCCAGCCCATAAAAATGCGGGCCCGCCCCGCTTTCGCAGGCAGGCCCGGGTCAACCGATGACGCTGGTGTGTGGTGTGATTACCGGAGCAGCTGATCGGTACGCGCCGCCATGATGAAGTCGTTGCGGTGCAAGCCGCCGATCTTATGCATCCACCAGCTGACGGTTACCTTCCCCCATTCGGTCAGAAATGCAGGAAGGGGGATACTCCGCCTCAACCTGTTCTGAGATTATCTGGGCAATTGGTCTGTACGCGCAGCCATGATGAAGTCGTTGCGGTGTAATCCGCCGATCTTGTGAGTCCACCAGCTGACGGTCACCTTCCCCCACTCGGTCAGGATCGCGGGATGGTGGAACTCCGCCTCCGCCAGCTCCCCCAGGCGGTTGGTAAAAGCCAGCGCCTCCTTGAAGTTGCGAAACGTAAATTCCCGCCGCAGTTGCAGCGCCCCCTCCTCCACCAGCGGCTGCCAGTCGGGAATAAGCTGCATCAGCTCGCGCAGCTCCTCATCGCTCACCTTGGGGGCATCGGCGCGGCACGCTTCACACTGCTGGCTGGCCAGTTCGGACATGGGTTACTCCTGCTTGAATTAATGAAAAATTAATGAAAATGAAATAGGGTTGTTTGCTTTTGGTCAGCTCGCCTGTTTGCCAGCGGCAACCTCAAAACGTGGCGGATAGAGGCCAAGCCGACTGGCCTCCGCCAGAGCAGCCATGATCTCCTCCCCGGTCAGCTGGTAGAGATGATCGAGACTCGGCAGCACAAAATAGGTGGGCTGCATGATGTCGATGCGATACGGGGTGCGCAGCACGGTCAGCAGATCGAAGGGTTGCAGCAGCGGCTTGCCGGAAAGGGCATAAGCTGTCTCGCCGATGGAGGAGAGAATGCCGCCACCGTAGATACGCAGCCCGTCAGGCGTTGCCAAGAGGCCAAACTCCACGGTGAACCAGTAGAGCCGCGCCAGAAAAACCCGCTGCTCCTTGCTCGCCTGCTGCCCCAACTGACCGTATAGGTGGGTGAAGTGGGCAAAGGCCGGATTGGTCAGCATGGCGCAGTGGCCGAAGATCTCGTGAAAGATATCCGGCTCTTGCAGGTAGTCGAGCTCGTCGCGGCGCCGGATAAAGGTCGCCACCGGAAACTGGCGATTGGCCAGCAGGGCGAAGAAGCGATCGAACGAGATAAGTGCAGGTACTGCCGCCACCGACCAGCCGGTCGCAGGCTGCAAGACGGCGTTGATCTCGGCCAGCTGGGGGATGCGATCACGGGGCAGCCCCAGCCTGTCGAGACCGGCCAGATACTCGTCACACCCCTTGCCAGCAAGAGCGGCGAACTGACGCTCGATCAAGATCTGCCAGGTACCATGCTCCTCGTTGCTGTAGTGGATCACCCCGTCAGCATCCGGCTGGTGGGCGGTGTAAAAGGTTGCCATAGCGGTTCCATCCTCTGGCGCCATATCAAGGCGCCTTGCCGTTTCATCACGGTTTCACTGTAACGAAATGGCAACAAAAAAAGCAGCCGACCCATGAGTCGGCTGCCTGAAACAGTTGTAAATAAATTGTGACAACCGCTATTAATCTCCAGCAGCCATCAAGGCTTATTGAGATACCCCGCCAGCTGGCCGATCAGCCGCTTGCGCAGCTCGCCGAGCTTGGGTTTTTCGTCCGCACACCAGGGCAGCGGGCGGCACGCCTCTATGGTGCGCAGGCCAAGGCGAGCGGTGAGCAGCCCGGCCCCCACCCCTTGCGCCGCGCGGGCAGAGAGCTTGGCGGCAAACTCGGCTCCCAGCAAGTCCATCCCCACCTCGGTCACCAGCTCGGTGGCACCGGCGTAGAGCATGTTGCGAAACACCTGACGAATGAGGCGAATGCGGCTCCAGTAGCCAAGTTCGATGGCATAGACATCGGCGATATCCTCGATCATCCGCAGGTTGCGCCACAACATCAGCATCATGTCGACGGTGGCGAGCGGGCTGAGTGCCACCAGAACAGCGGCCTCCCCCGACCATTTGGCCACCCGCGCCTGGGCCAGCTTGTCACGCTCGCCGAGTACCAGCTGGCTGTAGAGGGTCAGCACCTCCCGATCGCTGTGGCTCTCATCGAGCTGGGCCAGCCAGATTTGATACCCCTCGCGCCCCTTGTCGCCACTTTTGACCGCCAACCCTTCGCAAAAGGCCTGCCCCTGCCCGACGCCCTGATGAGCAAGCAGATCTTCTGCTCGCGAGCGCACATCCT
>NZ_JBFODV010000096.1:0-2963 GCF_040908495.1 Aeromonas sp. R1-1
GCCACCGTTGTTTTATCCCCTCTGTTTTTGCCTCGCCAAGGTTAATAGTCCCCCCGGGAAAGCCGTTCGAAGTAGCGCTGATAACGTCCGCTGGCGATGGCCTGCTGCAACTGCTGATTGAACTGATCCCGCAGTTTGGCTGAATCCGGCATCTTGCGCGGGAACATCACGAAGCTGTCGTTGCGCAGAAAAGGGGTCTGACTGTGGGTGATGAGTGCCGCGCTGGCGGGGTCGAGCTGGCTCTGCAACTCGGCCAGACCGACTCGCAGCTCTTGTGGATAGAGGTCGATCCGCCCGCGCAGCAGCTTGCCGAAATTCTGCTTCACATCGGTGACTTTCTGTTGGGTTACCTTGCCATCGGCCACCATCTTGTCCAGCTCGGGCCCGTAGCTATAGGCGATATCGCCCCCCAACCGCATGCCGATGATCTGCTCAAGGCGCTCGGCCTGCAGCTGCCGTGATTTGAGGGAGAAGAAGACAAACTGCTCCTGCAGCACCGCTTCGCTGAACAGAAAATCCTGCTCCCGCTCCGGTTTGTGCATCCAGACGGCGGTGGCGTCGTAGAGCTGGCTGTTGGCCGCCAGCGAATAGACCCGACCCCAGGGGGCGAAGTGGAACTTCACCTCATAGCCCGCCTCCTTGAACAGATCGCTGATGAGGTGGGCCACTGGCCCGTGCTGTTTTGACTGCTCGGAGACGAAAGGTGGCCATTCACCCACGATGATGTTGAGTACCCGGCCCGGTGCGGCGAGAGCCGACTGGCAGGTCAGAAACAGCCACAGAGCAAGCAGCGGGATCAGGCGCATGGCAGGAAGAAGGGGACGCAGGCTGGCAGAGGCGAGGGCATCAGGTCACTCCCGGCTGTGATGCGGTGAAAGGGGCTGGGTTGCCCGCAATGCTAACATGAGTCTCATTCCTTGCCGTGGATATTTGTCTCGCCGGGGTCGCCGGGTGCCTATTTTGGCCGCAGGGTATGCCCAAGCTCACAAAACCGATCGAGTAAACGTCATATGATTGATTTCATTATGAGTCTTGCTCTCCTGCCGAACGGCAATTTCACGTAAATCAAAGAGAATGACTATGGCTACCGGACAATATCTGCTGTGGAAAGATGCACAGGGACAGGATTTTCGCCCCGTTGCACTGACCGGCACTGATCTGCTTAACAATCGATACCTCAACAAGGGCACGGCCTTCACCGAACAGGAGCGGGCCGATTTTGATCTCGATGGTTTGCTGCCGCCTCAGGTGCAAACTTTTGAAGCCCAGCTCGAGCGAGTGTATGAGGGGTTCAAGAGCGCTTGCAGCGATATCGAGAAGTACCAGAACCTGCGTGCCCTGCAGGATCGCAATGAGACTCTCTTCTATGCCCTGTTGTCACGCCATGTGGAGGAGATGACTCCCTACATCTATACCCCGACCGTGGGCAAGGCGTGCCAGGAGTTCAGCCACCGCTTCCAGAAGCCCCGCGGCCTCTACATCACCCCGGATAACGTGGATGACATGGGCAGTCAGGCCCGTCACTTCGATGCCAAATCGATCCGCATCATAGTCGTCACCGACAGCCAGGGCATTCTGGGGATCGGCGACCAGGGTGTAGGTGGTATGGGGATCCCCATCGGCAAGCTGGCGCTCTATACCCTGGGTGCCGGTATTCACCCCGCCTGCTGCATGCCTATCGCGCTGGATGTGGGCACCGACAACCAGAAACTGCTTGATGATCCCATGTATCTGGGCCGCCCCCACAAGCGTATTCGCGGCAAGGAGTACGAAGAGTTCATCGACAAGTTTGTGCAGGGGGTCAAGCGTCACTTCCCCAATGCCGTACTGCAGTGGGAAGACTTCAGCAAATCCAATGCCTTCAACAATCTGGCCCGCTACCAGCAGTCACTGCCGTCATTCAACGATGATATTCAGGGCACCGGTGCCGTGGTGCTGGCCGGTATTATCGGCGCGGTCAAGGTCAAGGGGGAGACCCTGGGTCAGCAGAACTATCTGGTCTATGGCGCTGGCGCCGGTGGGGTTGGCGTCGCGGATCAGATCTGCGCGGGGATGATCCGCGAGGGGATGGATCCGCAGGCGGCCCGCGATCGCATCTACATTCTGGATACCCAGGGGCTGGTGTGCGACAACCGGGACGGGCTCGACGAGTACAAGCGCCGCTACGCCAAACCGGGACTGCTGCTGGCGGGCTGGGATACCGAGGTGCCCGGCAAGGCCAATCTGGCCGATGTGCTGCGTCATGTGCCCATTAGCGTGTTGTTGGGTACCAGTGGCTCGGGCGGGGCCTTCCAGGAAGAGCACATCCAGCTGATGCTGCAGCATTGCGAGCGCCCCATGGTGTTCCCGCTCTCCAACCCGACCGCCAACTGTGAAGCGCTGCCGGATGATATCTACCGCTGGAGCAAGGGCAAAGCCATTGTCGCGACTGGCAGCCCGTTCAAGGATGTGAGCTACGAGGGGCAGGAGTTCCGGGTCGGGCAGGGCAACAACGTCTTTATCTTCCCCGGTGTAGGTCTGGCGGCCATCGTCAGCCAGCTCCGCGAGATCACACCCGATGTCTTCACTACTGCCGCCTTTGCGCTGGCCGAGTGCGTGAGTGAGGTGGACCTGGCTAAAGGGGCCGTCTATCCCCGCATTCGCGAGCTGCGCAGCATCTCGGTGCATGTGGCGACCGCCGTGCTCAAGGATATCGTGCGTCGGGATCCCTCCCACCCGCTGATCGGTCAGGATCTACAGCAGCATATCCTCAACCACATGTGGGAGCCGGTTTACCTGCCCTATCGTCGGGTATAACCGCATATTCACCGCTCGGATAACGGGTCGGTAAAGATGACAAGGGGGTAGCGCTGCTACCCCCTTTCGTTTGGCTATGTCCCAATTACGTGTTGCATGGGGCGCCCCAGCGCCTCATGCAAACAGGCTTTGATATTTACGCCTTTTCCGTAACGCTCCAGCATCCG
>NZ_JBFODV010000097.1:0-6873 GCF_040908495.1 Aeromonas sp. R1-1
CTGCACACTGCAGGCCCTTGCTTATGAGGCGATTGAAACCAAGCCGTTTCCTTTCAGTGACCCCCGCGCGCCGCCAGTACCCGCTCCACCGTATCGACGATGGCCTGGGTCTGGGGATCGATCTCGATGTTGGTCGGCCAGCCGGCGCGCACCCAGCCGAGGTTGGTGCGAGCCAGCGTCTCGGGGATCAGGTGAACGCAAAACTCACGACCGCGCACCTCGCCGATGGTCAGGCTGATGCCGTCAATGCCGATATACCCCTTGGTCAGCACATATTTCATCAGCTCGGGAGCAAGGCGATACCACACCTGACGGTTGTTGGGTGTGTCGATCACCGAGGTAACCTCTGCCATGCCGATGATATGGCCAGACATGGCATGACCGCCGATCTCGTCACCAAAGCGGGCAGCCCGCTCCACATTGACCTTGTCCCCCACCTGCAGCTTGCCGAGGTTGGTCAGGCGCAGGGTCTCCTGCATCAGATCGAAACTGACCAGCTCCCCCTCGACCCGGGTGACGGTCAGGCAGCAGCCGTTGTGAGCCACCGAGGCACCAAGAGCCAATCCCTCGCCCCACTCCCGGCTGGGCATGCGGATCACGTGGGTACGAAATGAAGCACTCTCTTCGATGGCGACCAGCTCGGCCACACCTTGCACAATTCCGGTAAACATCATCACCTCTTTGTTTCTGGTAACACGCTCTGTTTTTTATCGCGGCCTGTGGCCGCTTCTTTTACATAATCCGCTTTTTACACAATTCGTTTTATACACACTGTCACACCTGCTCCGCCGCCTCTGACAGCGCCAACACACGCGCCCGGCGCTGGGAATGGATGACCACTATGCCAGCCAGCACGATGAGCAGACACCCCGCCATACTACTGACGGTCGGCATTTCACCAAACATCAAATAGCCGCAGAGGGTTGAAAAAAAGATCTGGAAATAGAAGAAAGGCGCCAGAGTAGAGGCCTGCGCATACTGCATCGCCTTGATAAGGCAATATTGGGAGAGCAGGGTCACCACCGGCAGCGCCAGCAGATAGGGCCAGTCGGCAAGCGCCGGAAAGCGCCACAGTGCAGGCTGCCAGCAGAGTGCGACCATTGCCACCATCCCCAGCATGAAGCAGGTGACGATTAGGATATCGAGGGTGGTCAGACGTGGATCCACCAGCTTGGTGATGAGGTTGTAGCCTGTGTTGGCCAGTACAATGATCAGTGGCAGCAGATAGTAGAGGTTCGCGTCGCCCCCGTCAGGATGGGTCACCACCAGCACGCCAAACAACCCCAACAGCACGGCCGCCACCTTGGTCCGGGTCAGACGCTCCCTGAAAAAGATCACGCCCGCCACCACGAAAGCCAGCGAACCGAGCTGGCAAATGATGGTGTAGACGTTGAGTGGCACATGGGCCAGCGCAATCACCGAGACCAGCGCACAGACCAGAAACAGCACCGAACGCAACAATAGCCAACGATCCACCGCCAGCAGCGCCGACATGGTGCGCCTTGGCAACAACAGCAGCAGACCGAGGAAAGGAACAAAGAAGCGAAACCAGACCATCTCCATCACGGAGTAGCCATGAAGTACCAGATATTTGTCCGCGCCATCCTTAAGCGTCAGGGCGAGAAGTGTAAACAGCGTCAGAAAGATCGCCAGTGAGTTGCGCGAAGAGAGCAGCATCAAAGAGGCTGAAACAGGAAAAGGGGGTAATCAAACTAACGGGCTTGCCGTAAATTACAACCGCGAGACTGACAAAATGGGAGCAAAACCGCTATATTTGCTCGCCTTTTTACTTTCAAGGAAGCAAATCATGATGGTTTATGAGTGCTGTGAAGCGATCCGTATCGCCTATAACCAGATTGGCTCCGGCGAGCAGGGCTATGTGCCGAAGGCCATCGCCGCCACCATCCGAGCCCTCAACGCGGTCGCCGCCGATGAGCGGGTACCCGCCGAACTGCGCGAACAGGCTGCCTATGCCGCTGCCAACCTGCTGATCAGCGATCACGAAGACGCTTGATCCTGCCCCCCGGGGTGGCAACTATTTCGTCCTGGCTGAATTTCAGGCTAGAATGCCTCCCCCACCCTTTGCACTTTCGTCCGAAAGTGCAAAGGCTCTTCCCGATTTCCGCTCTTTTTTACTCTTATCTGATCCACTCGGAGGTGTCAGTGCAACGTTATTGGTCCGAGGCGAAGCAGCTCGTCCGTCTAGCCAGCCCCATTCTGGTCGCCCAGGTGGCCCAGGTCGCCATGAACTTCGTCGATACCGTGATGGCGGGTCAGGTGAGTGCGGTCGATCTGGCCGCCGTGTCGGTGGCGTCCAGCTTCTGGCTACCGGTGATCCTGCTGGTGCAGGGGATCATCATGGCGCTCACCCCCATCGTATCCCAGCTCAATGGCGCCCGTAAACGGGAGGCAATCCGTCCGGCCGTTCATCAGGGCTTCTGGCTGGCACTGATCGTCACCCCGCTGGCGATGATCGCGCTTTATTACAGCCCGCTGGCGTTGCAGTTCATGGATGTGGAGCCGGTGATGGCGGCCAAGACCACTGGTTATCTGCACGCCATCCTGTGGGGTCTGCCCGCCTTCGTGCTGTTCCAGGTGCTGCGCAACTTCAGTGAGGGGCTCTCCCACACCATGCCTACCATGGTGATCGGCTTTGTCGGGCTGGCGGTCAATATTCCCGCCAACTACATCTTCATTCACGGCCACTTCGGCATGCCGAAACTGGGCGGGGTGGGTTGTGGCGTGGCCACGGCCATCGTGCTGTGGGCCATGCTGCTGGCCATGATCCTCTATGTGAAGCTCTCCCGTCACTTCACTGAGATCCGCCTCTTCTCCCAGCTGGCTCGCCCCAACGGTAGCCGGATCTGGCGCTTGTTTCGCTTGGGCTTCCCCATCGCCATGGCGATCTTCTGCGAGGTGACCCTGTTTACCGTGGTGGCCCTGATGCTGGCCCCCTTCGGTGCCGAGACGGTGGCGAGCCACCAGATTGCGCTCAACTTCTCCAGCCTGGTCTTTATGCTGCCCCTCTCCATCGGGGTGGGTGTCACCATCCGGGTCGGCCACAGTATAGGTGAAGGGCAACCCCATCACGCCCGGGTGGCGGCTCGCACCGGCTTGATGCTGGGGATGGCCATCGCTGCTGCAACTGCCGCCATGACGGTGCTGCTGCGCGAGCAGATCGCCTCCATCTATACCGATGATCAGCAGGTGATCGTCCTGGCGGCCATCTTGCTGTTCTTCGCCGCCATCTATCAAATCTCGGACTCGGTGCAGGTGGTCGCGGCCGCCGCACTACGCGGTTACAAGGATACCCAGGCGATCTTCTACGTCACCATCGTCGCCTACTGGGGATTGGGGCTGCCCACCGGCATGATCCTGGGTCTGACCGACTGGCTGGTGCCGCGGATGGGGCCGCAGGGCTTCTGGATCGGCTTTATCGTCGGCCTCACCAGTGCGGCCCTGATGCTGGGGGCGAGATTGCGCTACATCTATGGCCGTTTTGCCACTCCGGAGGCCTGCACTACCCTGTCGCGAGCCCAGTAACAGGGCTTGGCAAGCGACAACTCGCCTGCAAAATCAACAGGCTGCGCAAGAACTGGGCAAACAGTCTCCTTTGTGCATATGGCCTGTTGACAGCCTTGGGGGGCATGGGTAGTATGCCGTCCACGTCAGCAGCGCTGGCGTAGTGAAGTAAGAAAAAGTGGGTTTATAGCTCAGTTGGTTAGAGCACTACCTTGACATGGTAGGGGTCGTTGGTTCGAATCCAATTAAACCCACCACTTTTTCTGTGATGCGTCCTTAGCTCAGCTGGTTAGAGCACCACCTTGACATGGTGGGGGTCGGTGGTTCGAATCCACTAGGACGCACCATTACAGAACACTGATTATGCGTCCTTAGCTCAGCTGGTTAGAGCATCACCTTGACATGGTGGGGGTCGGTGGTTCGAATCCACTAGGACGCACCATTCAGCATTGAAAGAAATGCAGATGTGGGTTTATAGCTCAGTTGGTTAGAGCACTACCTTGACATGGTAGGGGTCGTTGGTTCGAATCCAATTAAACCCACCACTTCTGCATAAAGAAATAAAAGTCGCATTGCGCACCCTGCGTCCTTAGCTCAGCTGGTTAGAGCATCACCTTGACATGGTGGGGGTCGGTGGTTCGAATCCACTAGGACGCACCAGATTAAAAAAGCCCGCTCATCGAGCGGGCTTTTTGCATTCTGTCCAGCTACTCCCCTGCCCCGCCAATCCGTTCAGCACAATTCGGCAATGGCGCAGAGCCTTGTTCCCATAAAAAGCCCGTGTCGTCTGATAAACGACACGGGCCAGATCGATGCCGCCAGCGCCTCAGCTCTGCACGGCAATCTCGTACTTCTTTATCTTGCGATAGAGGGTGGCAATCCCAATCCCCAGCGCCTGTGCGGCCAGTTTTTTGTTGCCGAGCCGCTGCAGGGTCTCTTCTATCATCTGTTTTTCCATGCTCTCAAGTCCACTCTCACCCGGAACGGGTTCAGGCAGTTTCTCCGGCGTGGTGGCGAGCGGAGCGGTGGCAGGCACATTGAACGACGCATCCAGATTGGTCACCGGGATCGACTGGGCGGAGACGTGATGGGGCTCCTGATTGCGGATGATGTTGGGGGGCAGCAGGCCGGCGTCAATCACCTCGCCCGCCTGGCTGACGTTGACCAGATATTCGATGAGGTTGCTGAGCTCGCGCACGTTGCCCGGCCAGCGATACCCCTTGAGCAGCGCCATCACCTCGGGTGCCAGACCGGGATAGACGATGCCAATGCGGCTGGTGTGGAGGTTGAGAAAGTAGTGGGTCAGCAGCTCCACGTCCCCTTCCCGCTCCCGCAGCGGCGGCAGGTTGAGGGGGATAACGTTGATGCGGTAGTAGAGATCTTCACGAAACTTCCCCTCGGCGATGTATTGATCGAGATGCTGGTGGGTGGCGGCGATGATACGAATATCCACCGACACCGGCCGGCTGGCCCCGATGGGAGTCACCTCCCGCAGCTCCAGCACCCGCAGCAGCTTGGCCTGCATGGTCAGCGGCATGTCGCCAATCTCGTCGAGGAACAGGGTGCCCTGATGGGCCGCCTGGATCAGGCCCTGCTTGCCCCCGCTGGAGGCACCGGTAAAGGAGCCTTTCACATAACCAAAAAGCTCGCTCTCAAGCAGTTGTTCGGGAATGGCGGCACAGTTGATGGCAATAAAAGGCTTGTCCTGACGGGGACTCAGGCGATGGACTGCGCGGGCCACCACCTCTTTACCGGTGCCGCTCTCGCCGCAAATCAGCACGCTGGAGGGACTCTGGGCGATACGGTGCAGCAGCCGCTTGAGGGTGCGCATCGGCTTGCTCTCGCCGATCAGCTGATCGATACGCACATCCGGATCCGGCTCCTGAACCAGACCGGAGTGGGACTGATGAAACGCCATCAGAAAGAGCTGCTGGCCCTGCACATGGTGCAGCTGGCCGATGATCAGCTCCTGACGACCTTCAAAGGTGATGATGTGCTGAAGATGACCGCTCAGCCCCTGTTGGGAGAAGGTGAGCGGGCGGATCCCCACTTCGCGCCCCTGCAGCTGTTCCTGCTGGCAACCCAGATGATGGAGTGCCGCCTCGTTGGCGTAGAGCAGTTGACTCTTGTCATCGAGCAGCAGGCAACCCTGATCCATGTTGGTCATCAGATTGAGGAACACCTTGTTGACCCCGTCCGACAGCCCACGCGAATCGAGCAACTTGGCCACAAAGATGGTGGAGATGTGGCGCACATAGTCGCACACATCCTGCAGATTGTTGTTGAGGCGCGCCTGCTGCTCGTCGCTGAAGGCCACCAGACTGATCACCCCGATGCAGCGCTCGTCCACCATGATGGGCACCCCGAGGAAGGCGCGCTCACGGCAGCTCTCCTTGCAGGTACAACCGTCACACACGGGATCATCGCTGGTGTGGGTAACGATCTTCTCCCGCTGGTTATCAATCACATAGCGCAGCAGTCGGGAGTCGCCCTCCAGCTGACGTCCGAAGAACTTGCCATAAGGCCCGGTGCCAGCCACCCGAACCATATCGGCATCCACAATCTCGACCTCAAGCTGCAGCACACTCGCCAGCATCTTGGCAAAGCGCAAGATGGTCGGCTGGATCTGCATCAACAGACACTGGTTGCTCACGGATCTCATCCATCATTCCTTTTTGTTCTTGTTATCCTCCCCCGAAAGGGAGTCATGCTGGCCAGATACTAAGGGATATCAGGGGGAACTACTTCGGGGGGGATCACGAAAAGGGAAAAAGATCCGCATCCTCTGCGACTTCAGAGGTACAGATAAAATTCAATAAAAACATAAAGATGAAAACACATGCAGCAAGATAAACCACTCGGGACAGCCAAGCCTGCAGATCTGCGGAATCCACCGACAAATCATGCTGAAGGTGGGGAAAACAACCTCTGATATGACATTTGGCTCACGCGCCGCGTACCTGTTTCAAGACTTGGCAATCATGGTCGAAATCCGCTTTATCTTGCGGCTGAATGTAACTTTGCCAGTGGGCAAACAACTCGGCCGTCGGATAACGATGCAGACGAATACCGGTGCGATAGAGTTTGGGAAAGAGTGGGTCTGGCTGGGATCTCACGACCAGACCGCGCAGCTTCTCGCCAGAGGGAATGGTAATCACCAGCTCATCCCCCTCTTTCAACCGTATGGCCCCAAGAATGCCGATGCCGCCGATGGCTATGTCTCGCACCACCACATAGGGCACCGGGTTGAGCAACTCCAAAAACCAGTTGCGACGGCTGCATTCTGCCTTGTAACCACCGCCACTGAGGATAAAACGGCGGTGTCTGCGCCAGTCATAACCGGTAGGCAAT
>NZ_JBFODV010000098.1:0-12838 GCF_040908495.1 Aeromonas sp. R1-1
ACTACTGCGTCGCCGCCTGTCCCCACTCGGCCATTCGCGCCAAGGTGGTGGAAGCGGATGCGCTGGCCGCTGCCCCCGCCACTCTGGATGCGCTGGATGTGAAATCCCGAGACATGCGCGGCCAGCAGTACGTACTGCAGGTGGCGCCGGAGGATTGCACCGGCTGCAACCTCTGCGTCGAGGTGTGCCCGGCCAAGGATCGCAGCAACCCGGATCGCAAGGCGATCAATATGGCTTCACGCCTCGATCACCTCGACGAGCAGAAGGCCAACTACGACTTCTTCCTCGACCTGCCAGAGCGCAGCGCCGAGCAGCTGGAGCGCATCGATATTCGCACCTCCCAGCTCATCTCGCCGCTGTTTGAATACTCGGGCGCCTGCTCCGGCTGTGGCGAGACCCCCTATATCAAGCTGTTGACCCAGCTCTATGGCGATCGGCTGCTGATAGCCAACGCCACCGGCTGCTCGTCTATTTATGGCGGCAACCTGCCTACCACCCCCTACACCACCAACGCCGACGGGCGCGGGCCGGCCTGGGCCAACTCGCTGTTTGAAGACAACGCCGAGTTCGGACTGGGCTTCCGCCTCACCGTCGCTCAGCACAGGGAGCGGGTGCGCCGTCTGCTGGCGAGCCTGGGCGACACCATACCGGAAGCGCTGCGCGAGGCGCTCGACGATACCACCCTGCCGGTTTCCGAGCAGCGGGCCCATATCCAGCAGTTGCGAGTGCTTCTGCAGGAGAGCCCGATCCCGGCAGCCCAAGAGCTGGCTCGCGATGCGGACTATCTGGTGGAAAAATCGGTCTGGCTCATCGGCGGCGATGGCTGGGCCTACGACATCGGCTTTGGCGGACTCGACCATGTGCTGAGTCTGGGGGAGAACATCAATGTGCTGGTGCTCGATACCCAGTGCTACTCCAACACCGGCGGCCAGCAGTCGAAGGCGACGCCACTCGGTGCCATCACCAAGTTTGGCGAGCAGGGCAAGCGCAAGGGGCGCAAGGATCTCGGGGCCAGCGTGATGATGTATGGTCACGTCTATGTGGCGCAGATATCACTCGGCGCCCAGATGAACCAGACGGTAAAAGCGATTCAGGAGGCGGAAGCCTATCCGGGCCCCTCGCTCATCATCGCCTACAGCCCATGCGAGGAGCATGGCTATGACATGGCCGAGAGCCATGAGCAGATGAAGCAGCTGACCGCCACCGGCTTCTGGCCCCTCTACCGCTTCGATCCGCGCCGCGCTGACGAGGGCAAACTGTCGCTGGCACTCGACTCGCGGGCCCCCAATGCCTCGCTGGCCGAGACCTTGCGCCACGAGCCCCGCTTCCAGCGGCTGGAGCGCCAGCTGCCGGAGGTGGCCAGCCAGCTCTATCAAGAGGCAGAGCAGGAGGCCAACCGCCGCTTCGCCTGGCTGAGCCAGCTGGCGGGCAAGGAGAGTCCGGCGCAGGAGTAAGCCACGTATGGCTTGATGGCAGCAGCCACTCTATTCGCCAAATAACAATCAGGGCTCCCCGCGGGGAGCCCTGATGCTATTTATGGTGAACCAATGTTGGCGCCGGCCTGATCAGGCGCTGATGGAGGCCAGCTCGTGGCGCTTCAACGCCAGCAATGTGATGAGCAGCGCCAGCGTGGCGATCAGTGCCATGCCGATATAGGTCGCGCTGAAGCCCGGGGCCAACAGATCGGGCGCGAGCCGACTCAGATCGCCATCGCTGCCGGCTGGCAGGCGGAAATGAAACAGCATGGAGCAGATGGCCACGCCGACGGCACCGCCGAGCTCCCGCCCGAAGTTGAACAGCGACATGCCGATGCCGCGATCCTGCCGTGGCAGGGCATTCTGCACCACCACCGAGAGGGCGGGCAGCACCAGACCCAGACCAATACCGGCAAACCCGAGCGCCAGTCTGACCCAGGCATCGAAGTGGATCTGCCACAGCGCCACCGCCGCCAGCGCAAACCCGACCGCAACAAAGCTTTTGTAGTGACCGGTACGGCCAATCAGCTTGCCACCGATAAAGGCGCCGGTGGTGATGCAGATCATGAAGATCACCATGCTCATCCCGCTCTCGCTGGCGCTCAACCCCTTCTGCCACTGCATCTGCAACGGCAGATAGACCAGCACGGCAAACATCAGCAGCTGGGAGAGCATCACCAGCAGCACGCTCACCAGATAGCCGGGCAGCCGGGCCAGATGGGCAGGCAGAATGGGATCGTGGGCGCGCCGCTCAATCAGAATGAGCAGCAACAGTGCCACGCCCAGCGCCGCCGAAAGCCAGACTGCAGGCAGCGCCGCCTCCGGCGAGAGCAGCAACAGGGTGAGCGTAGTGACGGTAATCAGCAGACCCGCCCCCTTCCAGTCGAAGCGACTGTGGCGACGGACGTTGAGCTGCTTGAGGTTGCGATTGATGAGAAAGACCGCCAGCGCCCCGAGCGGCAGGTTGATCCAGAAGATCCAGCGCCAGCTGAGCTGCTCGGTGAAATAGCCGCCGAGCAAGGGGCCGGCGATGCTGGAGACCGCATAGACCGCCGAGATGTAGCCCTGATATTTGCCCACCTCTCGCGGCGGAATGGTGTCGGCAATCACGGTAAACGCGAGGGCAATCAGGCCGCCGCCCCCCAGCCCTTGCAGCACCCGTGCCGCCAAAAGGGTCGGCAGATCCTGGGAAAGAGCACAGGCCACCGAGCCCGCCAGAAACAGGCCGATGCCGATATTGAGCATCCGCACCCGGCCAAAGAGATCGCTCAGCTTGCCGTAGAGGGGCAGCACGGCGGTAGCCGCCAGCAGGTAGGCGGTGACTACCCAGGTGAGGGCGGCACCGGCGTGCAGCTCGGCGCCAATCATGGGCAGCGGGGTGGTGACTATGCTCTTTTCCAGTGAACCGAGCGCGATCACCAGCGCCACGCTAGAGAAAATGGTTTTGGGGGATATTTTCGAGGTCATAAGCGGACTCGCTGATCTGATATGCCAAAGTATCCGGCAATGAACGAATTATTGTCTCACAAATCAGCAAGAGATAGAAAAAACGGCGGCCACAATCTGCCCAACCATGAGGCCGATCCCACAAAATGCCGACCGTTTCTGCTAGCCTGCTCTATTTGATTCGAGGAGCCCCCATGAGCGAGCGTGAGCAGTACGGGTTTGATCACTACGATGCCCTGATTTTCGATATGGATGGCACTTTGGTAGATTCCATGCCCCTTCATCTGGATGCCTGGGAGCTCACCTGCGCCGAATTCGGCATACCCTTCGAGCGGGATCAGCTCTATCAGTACGGCGGCATTCCCACCCGCAAGATCATCGCCATGCTGGCCGAGCAGCAGGGGCTGACGGTGGATGTCGAGGCTTTTACCCGTCGCAAGATTGCCCTCTATATGGAACATATCGACAAGGTCAGCGTCTTTCCCAAGATGTGGGAGCTGGTCAGGCACTATCACGGCAAGGTCAAGATGGGGATTGGCACCGGCTCACCGCGCAGTCAGGCGGACTCCATCCTCAAAAGCACCGGACTCGACGCCTATATTTCGGTGTTGGTGAGCGCCGATGATGTCACCAACCACAAGCCGCACCCTGATACCTTCTTGCAGGTGGCCGAACTACTCGGCGCCAATCCCGCCAACTGCCTGGTGTTTGAAGATACCCGGATCGGGCTTGAGGCTGGCAAGGCGGCAGGGATGGATACCGTGCTGGTTATCGAAGGTGACCTGCACCAGCGCTAAACGGCTCAGGGGCAAGCAGGCAAACCGATAAGATGGTGCCATCACAGTGGCATCATTTTTTATTCACGTGAGCATGGCGGTAGCGTCAGTGCCCGGACAGAGTTGCGATCACCGCCGGAATGGTGGCAACAGTCAGACAAAGGACGTTGGCGTTGGCCTCATCCTGTAGTGCCTGATGAGTGCGAAGCAGCTCAAGGGCTTCGGCCGGAGTATCTGCAAAGGTGGGGGCGGCGATGGCGGCAAATCCCTGTTCGACCAATTGACGACGCTCATCGCTATAGCTGGGTGCATTGGCATCTAGATAGGTAAGCGCCTGATCCTGCTTGAAAAAGTGATAGTTAGGCATCGATTGGCCCCGCAAAAATAAAGCGCCATTCTACTCCTTTTTTCTCCGCCGCCCGCGTCAATCTGTGTCGTCTCAAGTGATCTCGTTCACATTTTTATCAACAAATTTTCACCTATTAGGCGCCATCCAAATCCCATCCCCACGCGGAGTCAGACAACACTCGCCACCGTCACTCGGCGCCAAACAAAACGCCTCCACGAGGAGGCGTTGCGACTGAAACAGGGTGGCTCCCGTTACATGGCATTCGTCGATTCGAAGATCTTGTCCGCCGAGGCCTCGACAAAGCCCGGATAGAGCACACCATCGGCCTGCGGATAGCGCAGGGCAAACTCGTAGAAGCAGCTCGGGATGGTACGCACCCCATCGCTGAACGGCACCTCGGCTTTGTCCGCCATGGTGGAGGATTGCTCCAGCATGACCTGCGGATCCCCTTTCACCTCGCCACCCACGCTGTTGAGCACAAAACCCGCCGCCTTGAGCGCCGCATTGACCTGATGGATGGTGTCGAAATCCTTCAACTTGTTGATATTGACCGTGAAGTGGTTGGCACGATAACCCCAGGCTGCCATCCAAGCCGCATACTCGCTCTCCGCCAGCAGAGTCTGATAATCGGCATAGGAGACCTGCCAGGGGGCGCCGGTGTAGAGAAATGCCGGGGTATCGGTCAGATGATCGGGCACCTGATCCGCCAGCTTGTGGATGATGGCCTGCGCCGCTGGGGAGAGTTCTTCCACCTTCAGCTCGCTGATAAACACCTTGGGAGCGTCCGGATCCTGATGCTCGAAGTGCTTGGCGTAGAGCTTCTTGGCCTTGAAAACGTACTCGCCCTTCTGCTCGTAACCGAGCGCCAGGAAGTGGGCAGCCAGCTTCTCCAGCCCCAGCTTGGGCAGGTTGTAGGTACGAAACGCCACGTGATCGTTGACGATGGGCTCGCCGCCACCCAGCAGGGTGTGCACCTTGAGGGCGCTCGGGGTCACCTTGATGTAGTTGTCCCACAGATGGCTGAACAGGGTGTCGATATCCTTTTGCATCTCTCTTTCCTTTGATTGCGGGTACAGATGGGGGCACCGCTGGATGCCCCGTGTCGTTATTAGAAGCGCAGGCCGGGCGACAGTTGATCCGGCATGGCGGCTTTGCTGTCTTCGACAGAGGCAACCGGATACGCACAGTAGTCAGCAGCGTAGTAGGCGCTTGCCCTGTGGTTGCCGGAAGCGCCGATGCCACCAAACGGCGCGGCACTGGAGGCGCCGGTGATGGGTTTGTTCCAGTTGACGATACCGGCGCGGATCCGCTTGAAGAAATGGTGCCAGTCCGCCTCCTTGTCCCCCAGCAGACCGGCCGAGAGACCGTAGCGGGTGGCGTTGCCCTGATCGATTGCGGCATCGAAATCGTCATAGCGAATGAGCTGCAGCAGCGGGCCGAAGTACTCTTCATCCGGCAGCGCCTTGACTGCAGTCACGTCGATAATGCCCGGGGAGACAAAGCCTGTGCCCGCTTCCAGGTGCTTGAGGGTAAGCAGGCTCTCGCCACCGAGGCGCTGCAGGTTGGCTTGCGCCTCGACCATGCCCTGTGCTGCCTTCTCGCTTATCATCGAGCCCATGAACGGCTGCTCGGCGGCGTCATAGAGGCCGACTTTGATCTGGCCGACCACCTCGACCAGTCGCTTGACCAGCGCATCGCCGCGCTCGCCGCGCTCGACAAACAGGCGGCGGGAACAGGTGCAACGTTGACCCGAGGTGATAAATGCAGACTGGACGATGGCATGGACGGCGCCGTCGATGTCGCTCACGTCTTTCACGATCAGCGGGTTGTTGCCGCCCATCTCCAGCGCCAGAATTTTGCCCGGCTGGCCGGCAAACTGTTGATGGAGGAAATGGCCGGTGCGGGAGGAGCCGGTGAAGAAGAGGCCGTCGATATCGGGGTTGCCAGCCAGCGCCTTGCCAGTCTCGACCTCCCCTTGCACCAGATTGAGCACCCCCTTGGGCAATCCGGCCTCCTGCCACACCCTGACCATGGCTTCGGCCACCATGGGGGTCAGCTCGGAGGGTTTGAACACCACGGCGTTACCCGCGATCAGTGCAGGTACGATATGGCCGTTGGGCAGATGACCCGGGAAGTTGTAAGGGCCGAACACCGCCACCACACCGTGGGGCTTATGGCGGACAAACGCCTTGGCGCCCGGCATAGCATTTTCAACTGTGCCGGTACGCTCGTCGTGGGCACGGATGGAGATGGCAATCTTGCCCTGCATGGCGGCCACTTCGGTGCGGGTCTCCCACAACGGTTTGCCGGTTTCGCGGGCGATAGTCAGGGCCAGCGCCTCTTTCTGCTCGCCGAGCAGGTCGGCATAACGACGCACTATGGCCAGACGATCCTCAAGGCTCATGTCCGCCCAGTGGTAGAAGGCGGCACGGGCGGCCTTGACGGCCGCATCCACCTGCGCCGCACTGGCGGCAGCCCCCTGCCAGATCACCTCGTTCTTGGCCGGATCGGTTGACTCGAACGGCTTGCCTTCACCGGCAAGCCACTGACCGTCGATAAATTGCACTAACTGGCTCATCCATTCACTCCCTGTCGCTGGCAGGCAGCCTCGGCTGCCTGTCTGATAATCGGTTTGCTTGTCCTGTTTGTCTCAGTCGAGGTCGACCACCCGCACCATGTCGCCATCCTGCACCTTGAGTGCCACCGCCATCTTGGGCGGGATGATGGCTTCGTGCTTGTCGAGATCGACCCGGATATTGCCGTAGCAGGCGCGGTAATGTTCGAAACGGCTGTTGCAGATAAGGTGGGTCTTGCCACCGATAGGCTCGCCCACCAGCACCCGCAGCTTCTTGCTGCGGCGCACGCTGCGGATATTCTTCACGTCACACTCGACGGTGGGGCCAGCATCGAAGATATCGACGTAGCCACGGTTCACGAAGCCCTCGTCCTGCAGCATCTTGATGGCCGGGCGGGTCTTCTCGTGGGTCTGACCGATAACGGCCCGCGCCTCTTTGCTCAGCAAATTGACGTAGATGGGATACTTTGGCATCAACTCGGCGATAAAGCGCTTCTTGCCGATGCCGGTCAGATAGTCGACGGTGGGAAAATCCATCGAGAAGAAGTGGGTTTGCAGCCACTCGTAGAAGGGGCTGTGACCGTTGGCATCGGAGACGCCGCGCATCTCGGCGAAGACGGTCTCGTCAAACAGCTCGGGGTGCTCGGCCATAAACAGAAAGCGGTGCTTGGAGAGCAGGCGGCCGTTGAGCCCCTCGCGGGCACATTCGCGCAAGAACAGGGTGCAGAGCTCGGAGTTGCCGGTGTAGTCGTTGGAGAGAGTCAGGGTTTCAACGACGTTGTAGATGCCGAGCTTGGGGGAAGAGTGCACCACTTTGCCGATGTGGTAGTTGTAAAACGGCTGGGAGAGGCCAACCGCGGCATCGATGGCACAGGTGCCGACCATCTCGCCGGTCTCCAGATCCTCGGCCACGAAGAAGTAGAGGCAGTCCCCCTTGCCGGCGGGCTTGTCGGAAAAAGTCTGGGTAGAGGCGTCAATCTTGCGCTGCAGCAGCTCATCGTTGACGGGCAACGAGGTCATGCCGGTGCCGGACTCGATGGCGCAGGTCTTGAGCCCGGCAAAATCTTTTTGCTCGATGGGACGGATAACCAACATAAATGACAACTCCCTTTCATTGACGACAGGTGGGGTCCCGGCTCCTGCCGGGAGAGCTCCCCACCTCAATTTGGAATCAGGCGTTAACCACCTGGGCAACAGCCTTCTCGAAGCGGGCCAACCCTTCCTTGATGTCCGCTTCCGGGATCACCAGTGAAGGGGCAAAACGAACCACGTTGGTACCAGCCACCAGTGCCATAAGCCCCTGATCGATGGAGGCCAGCAGGAAGTCGCGGGAGCGCCCCTTGTAGGCATCGCTCAGGGCCGCGCCCAGCAGCAGACCCTTGCCGCGGATCTCGCTAAAGCAGTGGTATTTGGCGTTGATTGCTTCAAGGCCATCGCGGAACAGCTGTTCGCGCTGCTTGATGCCAGCCAGCACCTCCGGGGTATTGATCACGTCGATCACCGCCTCAGCGACCGCACAGGCAAGCGGGTTGCCGCCGTAAGTAGAGCCGTGAGTGCCCACTTTCAGGTAAGAAGCAATCTCGTTGGTGGTCAGCATGGCGCCGATGGGGAAACCGCCACCCAGCGCCTTGGCGCTGGTGAGGATGTCCGGCGTGACGCCCAGACCCATATAGGCATAGAGATCACCGGTCCGGCCGACGCCGGACTGCACTTCGTCATACACCAGCAGGGCATTGTGTTTGTCACACAGCTCGCGTACCCCTTTGGCAAACTCGTCGGTAGGACGAATGATGCCCCCCTCCCCTTGCAGCGGCTCCATCACCACGGCGCAGGTGTTGTCGGAGATCACCTCGGCCAGCGCCGCCAGATCGTTGTAGGGAACATGGGTAATGTCACCGGGCTTGGGACCGAAGCCATCGGAGTAGGCTGCCTGGCCACCGACGCTCACGGTAAAGAAGGTACGACCGTGGAAGCCCTGATTGAAGGCGATGATCTGGGTCTTCTGCTCGCCAAACTTCTCGATGGCATAGCGGCGTGCCAGCTTGAGGGCAGCCTCGTTTGCTTCGGCGCCGGAGTTGCAGAAGTAGACCTTGTCGGCGAAGGTGGCGGCGACCAGCTTCCTGGCCAAACGCAGGGCTGGCTCGTTGGTCATGACGTTGGAGAGGTGCCACAGCTTCTCGCCCTGGGTTTTCAGGGCCTCGACCAGCTTGGGATGACAGTGACCCAAACCGTTGACGGCGATGCCACCGGCGAAGTCGACATACTCGCGCCCTTCCTGATCCCAGACACGTGACCCTTCACCACGCACCGGGATGATCTTGGCGGGCGCATAGTTGGGAACCATCACTTCATCAAACACTTCACGTGTCACTGCCAACAACTCTGACATATAGCTCTCCTTCGATTCGGCGACAGAATAATCCACCGCCCAAAAGTTAAATCCGTGTAAACGTGACGGGATTATCACAGAAATAAAGTAAAAAGTCTGTAACAAGACGGCCTATAAGGAACAATGTTCGATTGCTCTTGAGATTTTAGGCAACCGCATTGCATAACGACTCAGGGGGGCTTGGCAAGAGATAATTTGGGCAGGAGAGGGGGTGAATAAAGTGTCAGGGAAATTTTTTTTGCCTTCTCTCGAACTTGAGAAGGCGATCACAACTTTTTATGAACGCGCCAGAAAGTTGGCCAGCAACTGATGGCCCTGCTCGCTCAAAATACTCTCCGGATGGAACTGAACACCCTCGACAGGGAGCGTCTTGTGGCGCAGCCCCATGATCTCGTCAAACGAGCCATCGGCATACTCGCTCCAGGCGGTGACCTCGAAGCAATCGGGCAGCGTGTCGCGCTCCACCACCAGCGAGTGGTAACGGGTCACCCTCAGCGGGTTGTTGAGCCCCTTGAACACCCCCTCATGGCGATGGCGGATGAGCGAGGTTTTGCCGTGCATTACCTGACGGGCACGCACTACGCGGGCGCCAAAGGCCTGCGCCAGCGACTGATGACCGAGACAGACGCCGAGAATGGGCAGCTTGCCAGCGAAGTGGCTGATGGCATCGAGAGAGATCCCCGCCTCATTGGGCGTACAGGGACCGGGAGAGATCACCAGAAAACGGGGGGAGAGCTGCGCTATGGCATCGAGCGTCAGTTCATCATTGCGCTTGACCACAACCTCTTGTCCCAGGGCGCCGAAATATTGCACCAGGTTCCAGGTAAAAGAGTCGTAGTTATCGATCAACAACAACATGAGATAACCAACAGCGGAGAATTAACGATCGAGATAACGACCCAGTTCCATTTCCCGTTCACGCTGACACTCGGCCAGATAGATGGCGGCAGCAACGGCAGGGGTTTTATGGTGCTTGTCGATGGCATTGGAGACCATCAACTGCAGGGTATTGAGGTTTTTCGCCTTGCGAAATTTACGTAGCCAGTGACCTTTGTCACTCAGCTCTTCAGCAGAAATAGTTGGTTGAACAGGCATGCTTTCTCTTGGGGATATTACCCAGGTTGAAATAAAGAAATTAAACAAAATAGCTAGGCAGAAAATAAAGAAAGCCAGGCAAATACCCAGCTCTCTTCTACTACACCTTCCCAGTATGTCAGGCTCGAGGAACGAAGCCGACTACATCATATACGCTGGTCAGGGTTTTTTCAGCTCTTTCGCGCGCCTTTTGTGCTCCTTCTGCCAGAATCGCGATCAGATGGGCCTCATCCTGACGCAACTCGTGGAAACGGGCCTGGATCGGTTCCAGCAGCGCAACCACGGCTTCGGCGGTTTCGGTCTTGAGGTGACCGTACATCTTGCCTTCGAAGTGCTGCTCCAGCTCGGGGATGGAGCGACCCGTCACCCCGGACATCAGGGTCAGCAGGTTGGAGACACCCGGTTTGTTTTCCGGGTCGAAACGCACCACAGCCGGCTCGTCGGAATCGGTCACCGCACGCTTGATCTTCTTGACGATCTGCTTGGGATCTTCCAGCAGGCCAATGAAGTTGGCCTCGTTGTCATCCGACTTGGACATCTTCTTGGTCGGATCCTGCAGGCTCATCACCCGCGCCCCTTCGGTCGGAATGAAGGGTTCCGGCATGGTGAACACGTCACCATAGAGGTTGTTGAAACGGGTGCAGATGTCACGGGTCAGCTCCAGATGCTGCTTCTGGTCGTTGCCGACCGGTACCTGATTGGCCTGATAGAGCAGAATATCAGCGGCCATCAGCACCGGATAACCGAACAGGCCGACGTTGACGTTGTTCTCGAAACGGGCTGACTTGTCCTTGAACTGGGTCATGCGCGACAGCTCACCCATCTGGGTATAGCAATTGAGGATCCAGCCCAGCTCGGCGTGCTGCGGCACGTGAGACTGGATGAAGACGGTGCTCTTCTTGGGATCGATACCGACCGCCAGATAGAGGGCGGCCGCATCCAGACAAGCCTTGCGCAGGGCAGCCGGGTCCTGGCGAGTGGTGATGGCGTGCAGATCGACGATGCAGTAGAGGCAGTCGAACTCATCCTGCATGTTGACCCACTGACGCAGGGCCCCCATGTAGTTGCCGATGGTCAGTTGACCGGAGGGTTGCGCTCCGCTCAATACGATTGGTTTAGTCATGAGAGTATTAATCCTTGTTATTCAGCCAGCCCAGCTGCGCTATTAGACCAAAAGTGCATCGAGCTGGGCAAACTGCTCGAATACCCAGTCTGGATGGGAGTCGGCGATGGGGCGGCCATAGTTGTAGCCGTAGGTGAGACCCACCACCTTCATGCCAGCCGCCTTCGCCGCCAGCACGTCATTTTCGGAGTCGCCCACCATCAGGGTGCGAGCCGGGCTCACCCCCAACTCCTGGCAAGCGTGCAGCAAGGGCTCAGGGCTCGGCTTCTTGACCGGTACGCAGTTGCCGCCAAGCCAGAGTTCGAAACAATCGCTGATGCCGAGGGCATCGAGGATGGGTGCCACGAAATCGCTCGGCTTGTTGGTAACGATCGCCTGCTTGTAACCCAGGGTTTGCAGGCGACGCAGACTCTGCGCCACCCCTTCATACATCGCCAGCCCTTGCAGCAGGCAGGCGTTGTAGTGCTGGAAAAAAATCGGCCTGGCCTTGGCAAACAGCTCGGGATCGGCCTCGCGATAGGCAAGCGCCCGCTGGATCAGCTTGTCGGCACCGTTGCCGACCCAGGTACGGATAACCGCTTCATCAGCTTGTTCCAGACCCAGATCAGCCAGAGTCAGATTGACCGCCAGCGCCAGCTGGGCGGCGCTGTCAATCAGGGTGCCGTCCAGATCGAACAGCACCAAATCAAATGCGCGCTCAGCGTGTGACATGAGCCAGCTCCGCACGCATCTTGTCGATCACCGCCTTGTAGTCAGGCTGGCTGAAAATGGCCGAGCCGGCGACAAACATGTCGGCGCCCGCTTCGGCGATCTCGCGAA
The DNA here is from genome assembly GCF_040908495.1 of Aeromonas sp. R1-1. NCBI lineage: Bacteria > Pseudomonadati > Pseudomonadota > Gammaproteobacteria > Aeromonadales > Aeromonadaceae > Aeromonas > Aeromonas sp. R1-1. The sequence continues at coordinate 12,048 of NZ_JBFODV010000098.1, forward strand.
TGTTGTCGACCTTCACCCCGCCATCGATCTCGAGGCGGATATCGCGGCCGCTCTCGTCGATCAGACGACGCACCTGACGCAGCTTGTCGAGGGTACCGGGGATAAAGCTCTGACCACCGAAGCCCGGGTTGACCGACATCAGCAGGATCACATCCAGCTTGTCCATCACATACTCGAGGCAGGAGAGCGAGGTAGCAGGATTCAGCACCAGACCGGCCTGGCAGCCCATCTCCTTGATGAGGCCCAAAGAGCGATCAACGTGATCGGACGCTTCCGGATGGAAGGTGATGAGGGAAGCACCCGCCTTGGCAAAATCGGGAATGATGCGATCCACCGGCTTGACCATCAGGTGCACGTCGATGGGGGCCTCGATACCGTAGTCACGCAGCGCCTGACAGACCATGGGGCCAATGGTCAGGTTGGGGACATAGTGGTTGTCCATCACGTCGAAGTGAACCACGTCGGCACCGGCAGCCAGTACCTTGGCTACATCGTCACCCAGACGGGCAAAATCGGCAGAGAGGATCGAGGGGGCAATCAGAAAGTCTTTCATCAGCATCATCCATTGGCAGCCAGGGAGAAAAAGCGGCGCAATTTTAACGTAAAAGGCGGGCGAAAACGACTCGAATGCGGGGTAAATGGGGCAATCACCTCCCCTCCCCCAGCAACCCGGGTTATAGGACATCGGCACGGGCGCGGACTTGCCCATAAAAAACGGCGCCCCTGGGCGCCGCATGGTCTGTTACGTCAGTGGCAGCAGTTCACTGTCGCTGGGATAGTAGCCCTGCTCC
>NZ_JBFODV010000099.1:0-37486 GCF_040908495.1 Aeromonas sp. R1-1
TCATAGAGGCGGGGTTCACCGGAGTCAACCCGCTTCACCTTGGTCACCGGCAGGGCATGTGGAGTTGGGAGCAAAGGGGGTCAGAGCGAGTAGGGGAGTCTCGACTCATTGACCAGTCGCGACAGGGCTGTCACTACATGAGGGTCAAACTGGGTGCCGGAGCGGGACTGGATATACTCCATGGTCTGCGCCAGCGTCCAGGGCTCCTTGTAGGGGCGCTTGCTGAGCAGGGCATCGAATACATCGACTACTGCCACAATCCGCGCCGACAGCGGTATCTGCTGGCCAGCCAGCTGCTGCGGGTAGCCCTTGCCATCGAAGTGCTCATGGTGGCCCCGGGCGATCTCTGCCCCCAGCGACAGGTAGCTGGTTCCCTCCACCATTTCTCCCGCCTTGTGCAGGATATTGGCGCCGATACCTGCGTGCTGCTCCATGATGGCCCGCTCTTCCGGGTCGAAACGTCCGGGCTTGTGCAGGATATGGTCCGGGGTGCCCACCTTGCCCACATCGTGCAGGATGGAGGCCATGCCGATCATTTCGACAAACTCCGGGGTTAGCTGCTCGGGATAGGCCGCCATCTGCTTCAATTCGGCCACGATGGCATCCGAGAGCTTCTGCACCCGCAAGACATGCTCGCCGGTATCGGAGTCGCGAAACTCTGCCAGCGCCGCCAGCGCCACCACGGTGGCCTCCTGGGCACGAAGCAGCTGGTTGTATAGATAGAGATTGTCGTAGGCCGCCGAGATGCGCTGGCAGAAGACATCCAGCAGGTCGCACTCGAGAGGATCCAGAGGCTGGGTTGGGGTGAAGCTCAACACGAACTCGCGGCCATTCTGGGCGGCGATATAGAGGGAATCCTGAGGGTGTTCAAAGCGGTTGCAGCGTGCCGCCAGTGCCTTCATGACCGAGTCATTGAGGGTGGGAAAGTCGGTGATCTTGCCATCATCCAGCAGAGTCTCGTAGTCGCCGGTAGCGGCGAGGATCTCCAGCCCCTGTTCGCCGGGACGGCGCTCGGCGCAGATAGCCCCTTCGGTGCCCACATCGAGAATGGCGCTGATCTGTTTCAGCACGCCGGAGGCAAACTCCTTGAGTGAATGAAGATGGTAGAGATCGCCCGCCCCTTCGAGAATTTTGCCGAGCCCCTGCCGGCTCTTGTCGATGGCACTGAGGGTTTCGTATGAACGCAGGGATGCGATGACAGTGGTGTAGAGCTTTTGTACCGTCAGCTCGGTCTTGGTCTTGTAGTCATTGATGTCGTAATCGAGGATCACCCGCTGCTCGGGGGCTTGGCCGGGTTGGCCGGTACGCAGCACGATCCGCACCAGCGAGTTGTGCATTTCGTTGCGGATCCGGTGCACCAGCCGCAGACCTGCGTCTTCGGTCTCCATCACCACATCGAGCAGGATCAGCGCAATCCTGGGATTGGCCTCCAGCATGCGGCCAGCTTCGGCGCCGCTGTAGGCATTGAGCAGCTCCAGCGGACGGGATTTGTAGTGAATGTTGGAGAGGGCCAGGCGGGTGGCATGATGGATATCCGGCTCATCATCCACGATCAGCACTTGCCATGGGTTGAGTGCCTTGGGGACCACGACCTCCTCATCATCGAGTTCGATGATGTCGTCGTCCAGCAAGATATCGTCCTTGTCTTGGGCACTGCTCATATCGGTTACGCCTCCGGCGCTCAATGAGTATGTGAACAGTATGCACGATCACATCCGCTCGGATCATCAGGATAAGTAGATATCGTGAGCTGGCTCCGCCTCTTTATCGCTACTCGAAAGGTTCCAGATACCCCTGGATCGACTTCTTCAACCAGGCCAACACCTTGCCGTGATAGGCGTTTTCCGCCAGATAGACCCCGTAATCCCGCCACTGCAGGCTGAACTTGTGTTTCAGAGTCAGCAGGGAGCCTTGTCGCAGCTGGCTCTGGATCAGTGGCGAGGGGAGCACCGCCCAGCCCAGTCCGTCCAGCACCGCATTGCGCATCAACTCGAAGCTGGAGAGACCGATATGCTGGCCTCCCACAGGTAGCAGGCTTTTTACCGAAAATTCATCTACATACGAGAGGGTGACCTGGGTGTGATCGGTCAGATCCTGCTGTTTGACCCGCTTCAGTCCGGCCAGCGGATGGCTGGGTGCCACCACCATCAGGGTGCGGATCGGGTTGAGCATGTCGATATTGAGGCCGCTGCGCTCCTGATCTTCGGTAATAAGGCCAAAGGCGGCATCGACGAATCCCTCTTCCACCAGCGCCGGCAGTTCGGGCGGGGAGGCGAGCACCAGCGAGATACTGGTGCCGGGAAACTGGTTGTGCAGGCTGGCCAGCATCTCGCGCCACACCGGCTCGGGAATGGCATCATCGCGGGCAACCCGCAGCGCCACTTCGGCCCCCGAGGCGTAATGTTTGCACTTCTGCTGCAAGCTGTTGGCTGCCTGCAGCAGGCGAGTGCAATCATCAAGCACCAGCTCGCCGATCTCGGTCAGACGACTCTGATTGGCACCTCGTTCAAAAAGTTCGACGCCAAGCTCAACTTCCAGCGCCGCGATAGAGGTGCTGACGGCGCTGCGGCTTTTGCCGAGGCGACGGGCGGTGTTGGCAATAGAGCCGCTATTGGCTGACTCAACAAAGAGTTCTATCTGATATAGCTTCATCTTTTACAGGCCATGACGGATTTTTTCACCATCACCTTAGCGTGCCGAACCAAGGCAAGGCAAACCCGTGGCGTCGGAATAATCGACGCTGAGCGATTGTCGCGAGTTGCGTCTCCCCGTTTACCATCTCTCCCGTCGAAGCAACAAAGGCATCTTATATGTTATTAAGTCGTATGTTTCTGGCCCGGCTGTTTTTGACCGGCGCCATCGTGACCGAGGTCGCCGGTACCTCCAGCATGGCCATGATCCCCGAGCAGGGGGCAGGCTGGATGAATTACATCCCGATGTGGCTGTTGATCGGTTTCTCGTACTGGTTGCTGGCGAAAGCCGCCAAAACAATCTCCATTGGTATTGCGTTTGCGCTCTGGGAGGGGCTCGGGATCACCTTGATCACCATAGTGTCGGTCATGTTCCTTGGTTACGATGTGACCGTTCAGGAGCTGATTGGCCTGGCTCTCGCGATAGTGGGGATTGTTATGGTGACCATGGGGGAGACCCATGATGAGCCCGCAGACAAGTCAGTAGAAGCGGAGGCCACAGCATGAGTCCGTTTGTGATTGTACTGGGTGCCGCACTGATCGATATCGGCGCCAACATGGCCATCAACCGCTCCAAGGGTTTTCGTTACAAGGGGTGGGGATTCCTGGGGATCATGCTGGTACTCGGCGCCTTTACCCTGCTCTCGGAAGCGGTAAGTGGCGGTCAGATTGACCTGGCTGTTGCCTACGCCACCTGGGGGGCTATCGGCATCGTCGGTACGGCGCTGGGTGGTTTGCTCTTCTTCGGTGAGCGGCTCAAGCCCATCGGCTGGGCTGGCATGATGGTGATGGCGCTGGCTGTCGTTATGCTGACTACCGCCTGATAACCTGAAGCAATAAGAAAAGCCGCCCGGTTGCAACCGGGCGGCTTTTGTTTGGCTGATTGCTTGGTCGATGCAGGCTCAGCGCGGCGCTTCGTAGAGCTCCAGCGGCAGGCCGTCTGGGTCGGCGAAGAAGGTAAAGCGCTTGCCGGTCAGCTCGTCCACCCGTACCGGCTCTACCTCGACCCGATGGGCCAGCAGGTGGGCGATGACCCGGTCAAGGTCGCTGACCCGAAAGGCGAGATGGCGCAGGCCGCACGCCTCGGGGTGGGAGGGGCGCTCGGGAGGCGAGGGGAAGCTGAACAGCTCCAGCTGGCTGCCGTCCGGCAGGGCCAGATCCAGTTTCCACGACTGGCGCGCTTCGCGCAGGGTCTCGGCGATGATGGGCAGCCCCAGCACCTCGTGGTAGAAGTGGCGAGAGCGTGGGTAATCGCTGGCGATGATGGCCACATGGTGGATGGCGTCAAACAGCGGAAAGGTCATGATGTTTCCTTGTCAGCAGCATAGTGAACGGGCCGCCTGCGCTGCCCGTGTCGTTGATCTAGTTGAAGAAACCGCCGAACCAGTCATCCAGCGCACTGCGTGGCGTCGCACTGCTGGCGCAACCGGCCGGGGAGCCCATGGTGGATGCCTTGGCCGGCACCTGCAGGCTGCCTGGACAGTCGCTGGTGACGCGGGTGCCGCTGGCGCGGGAGAAGTTGGCCCAGGTGACCCCTTCCGGCATCTTCAGTCCCAGACTGTTGACGCCGCGCTGGCTCATGTAGCCGCTAAAGAGCTGCAGGGCTCCGCTGGCACCGGTCAAACCTGCCGGGGTGTTGTCGTCGCGACCGACCCAGATACTGACCAGTTCGTTGTTGTCCATCCCGGCAAACCAGGAGTCGCGCAGCTCGTTGGTGGTGCCTGTCTTGGCTGCCATGGTGGCGCCGGGGAACTTGGCACTGAGCGCGCGTGCCGTGCCCTGACTCACCGTCTTGGTCATGGCGAACAGGGTCAGCCAGCTCGCTTGCTGGTCGGTGACCCGCTTGGCGGTCTGATCATGCTGATAGAGCAGGCTGCCATCTCCGTTCACCACGGCGCGAATGGCCGACAGCGGCTGGGTCAGCCCCTGATTGGCGATGGGCAGATACATCTGGTTCACCTCCAGCGGGGAGAGGGCCACCGCCCCCAGCACCAGCGACGGGTAGGGCTGGATTTCCTGCTGGACTCCCAGCTTGTGCAGGGTATCGACCACTTTTTCCAGCCCGACTTGCAGACCGAGATTGACGGTCGGCACGTTGAGGGAGCTGGCCAGCGCATCCATCAGCGGCACGCTCTGGCGGAACTTGCGATCGTAGTTTTGCGGCGTCCAGACCTGACCATCCTGACCGCGAATGCGGATCGGCTGATCTTTGAGCGGTGTCGCCAGGGTCAGGCCGTTGGAGAGACCGGTAAGGTAGACCGCCGGTTTCACCAGCGAGCCGATCTGGCGGCGGGCATCCAGCGCCCGGTTGAAGCCGGCGTAACGGGGATCGCGCCCACCCACCAGCGCGACGACTTCGCCCTTATGCCAGTCGGAGACCACCATGGCCGCCTCCAGCTTCTTTTTGCCGCGCAGTTTTTCGATATCTGCGAGGCCTGATTCGACCGCTCGCTCGGCCGCGTGCTGGGCAATGGGGTCGAGGCTGGTGAAGATCTTGAGGCCGGACTGCTTGAGCAGATCGGCACCGAAGCGGCTCTGGATCTCACGCTTGAGCAGTCCCATAAAGGCCGGGGTACGGCCATAACTCATCTGGCCGCGAGCGATGATGCCGAGGGGCTGACGGCTGGCCAGCTCATATTCGGCCTGGGTCAGGCTGCCGTGATCCATCAGCAGCTTCAGCACCAGATCACGGCGGGTCTTGGCCCGCTCCGGGAAGCGCCATGGGTCGTAATAGGAGGGGCCTTTCACCAGACCGACCAGCAGGGCCACCTGATCGATATCCAGCTCGTTGACCGGAATGCCGAAGTAGAAGTAGGAGGCAAGCCCAAAACCGTAGACCCCTTGCGAGAAGTTCTGCCCCAGATAGACCTCGTTGAGGTAGGACTCCAGGATCTCGTCCTTGCTGTAGCGATAGTCGATCAGCACCGCCATGTAGGCTTCCTGCAGTTTTCGCCACAGGCTGCGTTCACGGGTCAGGAAGAAGTTCTTGGCCAGCTGCTGGGTCAGGGTACTGCCCCCCTGCACGGTACGACCCGCGATCAGGTTGGCGAACATGGCGCGCATGATGGCCACCGGCGAGACGCCGCCATGCTGGTAGAAGTCGCGATCTTCGGTGGTGAGCAGGGTCACCAGCAGGCTGTCGGGCACTTCGGCGATACGCACCAGCAGGCGATCTTCCCGATCTTCGGTATTGAGGCGATCGAGCAGCACCGGGTCCATCTGGGCGTAACCGAGCTGGCGCTGGTTCTCCAGCGACTGGATCCCCTCAAGGCGCGGGCCGTTGAAGGTGAGGCGCAGGCCACGGGCTCCGTCGGCGCCGTCATAGAACTCGAACGGGCGGCGAATCAGCTCGATGCGATTGCCATTGATGGTGTATTCACCCGGTGTGTGAGGCTGGCGCACCTGCTTGTAGCTCAGCATGTTGAGCTCGCGCAGCATCTGGTCCCGCGACAGGCGCTGGCTGGGGTAGAGCTCCAGCGGACGGCTGTAGACCATCACCGGCAGCTGCCACTTCTCGCCATCGAAGCGCTCGCGCACCTTGGTATCGAGGTAGATGCCAAACACCACCATAAAGGCCGCCACCACCAGGGAGAGCTTGAAGCCAAGCCAGAACAGCTTGCGCCAGATGGTGCGTTTGGGCGCTGCCTTCTTGGGGGCACGCTTGCGTCGTTGGGTTGCCATAAATCCTCTTTGCTTTCCTTTCTACTTGTTATGTCGCATTCGCGAACGTCCGAGCGGGATTAACCCATCGAACCTAGATGCCCATCTTCTTCTTGGTGACCTTGGTCGGCATCGCCTCCAGCGGATTATCCGGCCAGTAGTGGCGGGGATAGCGCCCCTTCATCTCTTTCTTCACCTGCTCGTAGGAGCCAGCCCAGAAGGCAGCCAGATCGGCAGTGATCTGCAGCGGTCGCTGGGCGGGGGAGAGCAGCTCCACTACCAGCGGCACCCGGCCATCGGCCACGCAGGGGGTCGAACCTTGCCCGAACATCTCCTGAATGCGCACCGGGATCACCGGTGCCTGCCCCGGCTGATAGCGGATCCGCACCCGGCTGCCGGTGGGCGCCGCAAAGTAGCTCGGCAGCGCCTCGTCCAGCCGTTTGGGCAACGGCCAGGGCAGGGATTGGCGCAGGATGTCGCTCATATTGAGCTTCTTCAGCTGCTCCAGCCGGGTCATACCGCTCACCGCTGGCAGCAGCCACTGTTCCAGCGTGGCCAGCAGGCTCTCGTCATCCATCGCGGGCCACCCCTCATCGGGCAGCCAGTCGCGGGCGCAGCGCAGACGGGCCAGCAGCCCTTCGCTGCTCTCGTCCCACGGCAGCACATGCAGCCCCTTGCGGCGAATGCCTTGCAGCAGGCAGCGCCCTTTCTGCTCGTCAGAGAGTTCGGTCAGCGGTCGCTGGCTCAGCACCAGCTCGCCGATCACCTGCTGGCGTTCGGCGCGCACCCGCTCCTCGCGCTCGTCCCAGTCGAACCACTGGCGCTCGCTCACCAGCTCCGGCAGCAGACGCGCCAGCTCATCCAGCTCTGTCGGTTCGGCGATAAAGATGCGGCTGCCGCGATCGTTCTGCCCCATCTCGATGGCGATAAGGGCGGCTTGCCCCTGACAGGGATGACCTTCTACCAGATCGCAGCTCACCCCACCACTGAGTTGATAGCGACTGCCGCTGCGCAGTTTGCCTATGCGATCCGGCCAGGCGAGGGCACAGAGTAGCCCGAGCCACTGACCCTGCGCACTGGCAGGGCGTGCGCCAAGCCGTTCAAACCAGCGGGCCGCGCTCTGGCGCAGGGCACTTTGACGGCGGTGGAACAGCACAGAGAGGCGCTCCGATCCTCGCAGATCTTCTTCCTGCAACGCCACCAGATAAGCGGCATCGGCGACAATCCCTGTCAGACCTTCAGCTTCCAGCTCGCGGGCGCGCAGCAGCATGCGGGCGAGCCGGGGATGGGTACCGAAGGCCGCCATGGCACGGCCAGCTGGGGTAAGTTGTTGCTCACCCTCCGGCTTCATGGCGCCGAGGGCGACCAGCAGCCGCTGGGCGCTGGCGACGGCCGCCGGCGGCGGCATGTCGAGCAGCGGCAGATCTTCCACTTTTGCCCCCCACTGGGCGGCATCCAGCAGCAGGCCGGTCAGCTCATGAGTGAGGATATCTGGCGGGCTCTGCTCGGCGAGCCGCTCCTGCACCTCGCTGCTCCAGAGCCGGTAGCAGACGCCGGGGCCGAGGCGACCGGCACGGCCTGCCCGCTGGGTGGCGGAGGATTTGGCTATCTGGCGGGTTTCCAGCCGGGTGACGCCGCTTTTCAGATCAAAGGAGGCCCGTCGTTCCAGCCCGCTGTCGATCACCACCGAAATCCCCTCAATAGTGAGGGAGGTCTCCGCCACATTGGTGGTGAGCACCAGCTTACGGCGGCCGGCAGGCGCCGGTTCGATGGCTGCCTGCTGCGCCGCCATGTCGAGGCGGCCGTAGAGGGGGGCGAGGGTCACATCGTCCGGCAGTTTGTCTGCCAACCATTGTGCCAGTCGCTCGATCTCACCCTGTCCCGGCAGAAAGACCAGCAGGCTGCCATCTTGCTCTGCCAGCGCTTCGAGTACCACGGCGCCGACCTGCGGCTCCAGCCACTGCTGGCGATTGGCGGGGCGGTAGTGGTAATCGATCGGGAAACCACGTCCCTCGGAGCGAACCACAGGGGCATCCGGCAACAAGGTCTCGAGTGCTATGCCATCCAGGGTTGCGGACATCACCAGTAGCTTGAGATCATCGCGCAATCCCTGCTGGCTCTCGATGGCGAAGGCCAATGCGGTATCGGCGTGCAGACTGCGTTCGTGGAACTCATCGAAGATCACCAGCGAGACGCCAGTCAGCTCAGGGTCTTGTTGCAACATCCGGGTCAGCACCCCTTCGGTGACGATCTCGAGCCGGGTCGCGGAGCTGGTGCGGCTCTCGCCGCGCACCCGCAGGCCGATGCGCTCGCCCACCTTCTCCCCGAGCTGGCGCGCCAGAAAAGTGGCGATATTGCGCGCAGCCAGCCGTCTTGGTTCCAGCATGATGATGCGGCCGGGCAGCCGGTTCTGACGTACCAGCTCCAGCGGCAGCAGGGTCGATTTGCCCGCGCCGGGGGGGGCCTGCAGGATCACGCTGTTGTGGCGGTCGAGGGCGGCAAAGAGTTCGGGCAGCACCGAAACGATGGGGAGTGGGGACAAAACGATCAACACCTTCTGTTGCAACCGGTAAAACGGCGCCTATTCTGCCACAGCCAGCACGGCCACCGTGAGCAGATGTAGGGGAGCAGATGGCCCTCGGCCCGGATGGCGAGACAGGAGGAGATGGCTGCCATAGAATGGGCCACCCTCTCTGTCTGGAAAAAGGCATCTTCACCCGAATGGCCAAACTCTTCTTTGCCCTGCCCGTCGGGGAGCTCGCTCCCGAACTCATCAGCTGGCGTGATCAACGCCCCTGGCCCGGTCAGCCGGTGCCGCAAGCCAATCTTCACCTCACCCTCGCCTTCCTCGGTGAAGCGGACGAGGTGACCACCCGCCGCCTCATCGCCGCCGTTGAGCGCCAGCACTGTCCACCGCTCACCATCAGGCTGGACGAGACCGGCTGGTTCAGCCGGGCCAAGGCAGGCTGGATTGGCCCGAAGGAGTGGCCCAACGAGCTGACCGTGCTGGCGAAGGCGCTGCGGCGTCACGGCGAGAAGCTGGGGCTTGGCAATGGCGAACAGGGTTATCGCCCTCATGTCACCCTGTCGCGCAAGGCGGGCGAGGCGCCAGCCACCCTGCCGGCTCCCGATTTTCTGCTCAAGGCCGATCAATTTTGCCTCTATGAGTCGATCTCGACCCCGGACGGGGTGCGCTACCAGCCGCTCGCCTGCTGGCCGCTGCGGGCCAGAGCCAGGGATGAGGGGGCTCGGGATGAGTGGGACAACGAACAGGCGCGGAGGGCGAACCCGTGATATTCGAGCCGCCGCTGCAATCCGGGCAGCTTGTTGCCCGCTACAAGCGCTTTCTGACCGATGTCGAACTGGCCAATGGTGAGGTGATCACCATCCACTGCGCCAATACCGGCGCCATGACCGGCTGCGCCGATCCGGGCACCCGCGTCTGGTATTCGACCTCCGACAACCCCAAGCGCAAGCTGCCCCATAGCTGGGAGATCGCCGAGAGCCCGGCCGGCCACTTTATCTGCGTCAACACGGCGCGCGCCAACCAGATTGCCCGCGAGCTGATCGAGCAGGATGCCATCGCACCGCTGTGCGGCTATGCCAGACTGCGCACCGAGGTGAAATATGGCGAAGAGAACAGTCGCATCGACCTCTTGCTGGAAGATGAGGAGAAGGGTAACTGTTACATCGAGGTAAAATCGGTCACCCTGCTCGACGAGCGGGAAGAGGCCGGCATGGGCTACTTCCCTGATGCGGTAACTGCCCGTGGCGCCAAGCATTTACGTGAATTGATGGCCATGAAAGCGGCCGGTCACAGAGCCGTGCTGCTATTTATGGTGTTGCACTCCGGAATAAGCCGGATGCGCCCTGCAACCCATATAGATCCGCACTATAGTCTGCTAATTGAGCAGGCAATCGCGGCGGGGGTTGAAATTTTATGCTATCGGCCCCATGTTGGGGTGCAAGGCATGGTGGCTCAAGGGTTTATCCCGTTTGAATCTGGTCACCTGTTACCCGAGGGGAGTGCATAAATATTGGAGTGGGTAACATTATTGGTACGGCTCGTTTGCTTACCCGTTACCCTTCTGCTATAGATGTCGCCCTCAATTTATGGATGGCACGGGTAGCGTGCTGAATTAGGAGACAGGGCATGCCAACAGGCGAAAACAGGAAATCTCTGGGCCCCCTGGCCATTGCGGGTGTCGCGCCTTACCAGGAAAAGCCGGGTGAGGAGTACATGAATGACCAACAAAAGGCGCATTTTCGCAAGATCCTGGGTGCCTGGCGCAACCAACTGATGCAGGAAGTTGATCGTACCGTCGACCATATGAAAGACGAGGCAGCCAACTTCCCGGATCCCGTGGATCGTGCCGCGCAAGAAGAAGAGTTCGCTCTTGAACTGCGTACCCGCGACCGTGAACGCAAGCTGATCAAGAAGATCGAGAAGACCTTGCAGCTGCTTGAAGACGATGATTTCGGTTACTGCGAACACTGCGGTATCGAAATCGGTATCCGCCGTCTGGAAGCCCGTCCGACAGCCGACCTCTGTGTCGACTGCAAGACGCTGGCCGAGATCAAGGAAAAGCAGATGGCCGGTTGATACCGACCCGCTGCAATATGAAAAAGGGAGCTTGCGGGCTCCCTTTTTTATTGAGCTTTTGGGCGGGGCGTCCCAAAATGCGCCTCACTGAACTGCTTATCCGAACCGTCATGGCTGTGAATACCCCTTCCTCCCCCCAAATTCGCCCCTATGTGGGCCGCTTTGCGCCGTCCCCTTCCGGCCCGCTCCACTTCGGTTCGCTGATTGCGGCCCTCGGCAGCTTTTTGCAGGCCAGAGCGCAACAGGGGCGCTGGTTGGTGCGCATCGAGGATATCGATCCGCCGCGGGAGATGGCAGGGGCTGCGACCCTGATCCTCAAGACTCTTGAAGCATATGGTCTCGAGTGGGATGGGGAGGTGATGTTCCAGAGCGCGCGCCACGGCCGTTATGACGAGATCATCGACCAGCTCTATCGCGCTGGGGATCTCTACTGGTGCCGTTGCACCCGGCGCGAAATCATGGCCGCGGGCGGTTTCTACAGCGGCCACTGTCGCACCCTCGGGCTTGCGGCCGAAGGTTGCGCCGCCCGGCTGCGCCAGCACCATCCGGTCTACCACTTCGACGATCGTTTGCAGGGCCATATCGCGGTCCCGGCGGCGCTCGCCGAGGAGGATTTCATTATCCGCCGCCGCGACGGGCTCTACGCCTACAACCTGGCGGTGGTGGTAGATGATATGGACAGCGGCATCACCGAGATAGTGCGCGGTGCCGATCTGCTGGAGCCCACGGTGCGCCAGATTGCCCTCTACCAGACCCTGGGGGCGCCGGTTCCCGACTGGGTGCACCTGCCGCTGGCGGTGCTGGCAGATGGCAACAAGCTCTCCAAGCAGAACCATGCGCCGGCCCTGGCGCTCGATGAGGTGCGACCGGCCCTGTGGCAGGCGCTGCACTTCCTCGGCCAGTGCCCGCCGCCCGAGCTGATGGCGAGCCGGATTGACGAGATCATCCGGTGGGGTATCGCTAACTGGCAGCTAGAACGCGTGCCCGCCAGCGAGAAGATCCCGCTCGTGGATTGCTGAGTCGACCAGGTGATTTTTGTTTGATTGAGCGTAAATTGCCGCTGTTGATTGTGATTTTACCGGGATGATCCGTTTCAAACGGGATCAATTGTCAGCACGGTTTTTCATTTGGTTAGGCGTGAGCTATGATAGGCCGCTATTTTTTGGCCTCCCGTCAATTTAGAAGTCATGAAGAGGTGTACCATTTTTTCCCAGATCGCAAACTTTTGCCGCAAGGTGCTCGGCAAGGAAGACGGCGAGCAGTCGGTGGAATCCCCCATTCCAGCCCGTGTCGCCGGTCAACGTCGTACCTTAAGCCGTGATCAGCACCCTATTTCGCGCAAAGAGATCAGCGAGAATGCACTCAAGGTGCTCTATCGCCTGAACAAAGGGGGCTATGAGGCCTACCTGGTCGGCGGCGGAGTCCGGGATCTGCTGCTCGGGAAGACGCCCAAGGATTTCGACATCGCAACCGATGCGACGCCGGAGCAGATCAAGGCGCTGTTCAGCAACTGCCGCCTGATTGGCCGTCGTTTCCGCCTGGCCCACATTGTCTTTGGTCGTGACGTGATCGAAGTGGCCACCTTCCGGGGTCACCACCATCAGGTCAATACCAGCAAACATGTGTCGGCCCAGTCTGATGAAGGGATGCTGCTGCGCGACAACGTCTACGGCACCATCGAAGAGGATGCCGAGCGCCGCGACTTTACCGTCAACGCCCTCTACTACAGCGCCAAAGATTTCACCCTGCACGATTTCGAGGGGGGTCTGGAAGATCTGGCCGAGCGCAAGCTTGAGCTGATCGGCGATCCCGAGACCCGTTATCGTGAAGATCCGGTGCGGATGCTGCGCGCCGTGCGCTTTGCCGCCAAGCTGGATATGACCATCAGCCCGCGTACCGCCGCCCCCATCAAGGAGCTGGCGCCACTGCTGCAAGACATCCCTGCTGCCCGCCTGTTTGAGGAGACCCTCAAGCTGTTCCTGGCTGGCGACGGTCTGGCGACCTACAAACTGCTGCGCGAGTATGGCCTGTTCCAGCAGCTGTTCCCGCAAGTGGCTGCGCTGTTTACCCCGCACGGCAACTCGCCCTACGAGCAGTTTATCGAGCAGGCACTGATCGATACCGACACTCGCGTTCGTGAAGATAAACGCGTCACTCCCGCCTTCCTCTACGCCACCTTGCTGTGGGGCTGCGTCGAGGCCCGTGGTCGGGTGCTGGAGAACGAGAGCGGCCTGCCCTGGTATGACGCCTTCATGCTGGCGATCAACGAGGTGCTGGACAATCAGGTGCGGATCATCGCCGTTCCCCGCCGTTTCACCACAGATGTCCGCGATATCTGGGCACTGCAACAGCGGTTGACCCGTCGTCAGGGCAAGCACCCCGAGCGCGCCATGGAGCATCCCAAGTTCCGCGCGGCGTTCGACTTCCTGTTGCTGCGCAACCGGGTCGAGCGCGGTCTCGGCGAGCTGGCCAGCTGGTGGGAGCGCTATGTTGCCTCCAATCCGGATGTGCGCCCGCAACTGCAGCGTGAAGCGACCCGTCGCCCGGCCAGCGGTGAGCGCGGCGAGGCTCGCAGCCACGATGGCGAGAAGCGCAGCAGCAACAGCCGTAACCGCCGTCGCCCCCGTCGCCGCAAACCGAAAGTGGCCGAGTGACAACAGACGTGATGACCGAAGTCTTCATCGCCATTGGTTCCAACCTGTCTGATCCGCTGGGTCAGGCTCGTCGCGCCGTTGCCGCGTTGGCAAGGTTGCCGGAATCTGTGCTGGTGGAGGCCTCGTCGTTTTACAGCAGCCGCCCCATGGGGCCTGCTGACCAACCGGACTACGTCAATGCCGTGGCCCGGCTCAATACCCGGCTCGCGCCCCTTGCGCTGCTGGATCAATTACAAAAAATCGAGCTGGAACAGGGACGTGTGCGCAAAGATGAGCGTTGGGGGCCGAGAACTCTGGATCTCGATCTGCTGCTCTATGGGGATCAGGTGATCAACCATGAGCGCCTGATCGTACCCCACTACGGCATGAAGGAGCGGGAGTTCGTGCTGCTGCCCCTTGCCGAAATTGCGCCTGCTCTGGTGCTGCCCTGCGGCACCCCGCTCGCCCGACTGGTTGCCCGCTGCCCGCACAATGATTTGGCCATCATTGCCCCGCGTGCAGACGTACAGGAGCCTCTATGAGCAAGATCACCACCGCCAGCCTGCTGAAGATGAAGCAGGACGGTCAAAAGTTCACCGCCATCACCGCCTATGATGCCACCTTTGCCAAGCTGTTCGACGACGAGGGGGCCCACGTGCTGCTCATCGGCGATTCACTGGGCATGGTGCTGCAAGGGGGTCAGGATACCCTGGCGGTCAACATGGATGAGATGGTCTATCACACCCGCTGTGTGGCGCGCGGTGCCAGCAAGGCACTGGTGGTCGCCGACATGCCGTTCATGAGCTACGCCACCCCCGAGCAGACTTACCAGAACGCCGCCCGCCTGATGGCGGCCGGTGCCCGCATGGTCAAGATGGAAGGGGGCGACTGGCTGTGTGACTCCATCCGCCACCTCACCCGCAACGGGGTGCCGGTGTGTGGTCACCTCGGCCTCACCCCGCAATCCGTTCATGTCTTTGGTGGATTCAAGGTGCAGGGGCGCGATGAGTTTCAGGCGCAGGAGATCTATCGCCAGGCCCTCGAACTGCAAGCGGCCGGTATCCAGCTGCTGGTGCTCGAGTGTGTGCCCACTGCGCTGGCCGAGCGCATCACCAAGGCGTTGCGCATTCCGGTGATCGGCATTGGTGCCGGCCCCGCGACCGATGGTCAGATTTTGGTGATGCACGATGCCTTTGGCGTCACCTCCGGCTATGTGCCCAAGTTCACCAAGAACTTCCTGGCCGAGACCGGCGATGTGCGTGCCGCCATCCGCCTCTATGTCCAGCAGGTGAGCGAGGGGAGCTTCCCCGGCCCGGAGCACTGCTTCAACTGATCCCGGCGGTTGCATGATGGGGGCTGCGGCCCCCGTCTCTGCTTGTCAGCCTCGCACAGTTAATCCGTATAGCTAATCCGTATCTTATTGATTCATCTAAAGGTGAACTGCTGATAGCCATGTTCGTGCCCCATCCCGCCCGAGCGCTATCTGTGGATGCAACCCGTCTCTCTTTTTGATTTATCGGAAGGTGAACTGTTGATGTTGGTCGTAAATAATCCCGTCGTTCTGCGTGAGCAGATCAGCCAATGGCGCCGTGAAGGGCGTGCCATCGCATTCGTGCCCACCATGGGCAATCTGCATCAGGGCCACCTGACGCTGGTGAAGGAGGCGCACAGCCACGCCGAGAAGGTGGTGGTCAGCATCTTCGTCAACCCGATGCAGTTCGACAAGGCCGAGGATCTTGCCAACTATCCGCGCACTCTGGAGCAGGATTGCGCTGCGCTGGAAGCGGCCGGTGTCGATATGGTGTTCACCCCGACCCCGGAGATCATGTATCCGCAGGGGCTGGCCAGCCAGACCTTCGTCGAGGTGCCGGGTCTCTCCAATCTGCTGGAGGGGGCGCTGCGCCCGGGTCACTTCCGCGGTGTCAGCACCGTCGTCACCAAGCTGTTCAATCTGGTACAGCCGGATGTGGCCTGCTTTGGCCAGAAGGATTACCAGCAGCTGGCGCTTATTCGCAAGATGGTGGCCGACATGGCGATGCCCATCGAGATCGTTGGCGTGCCCACCGTGCGGGCCGAAGACGGGCTGGCGCTCTCTTCACGCAACGGCTACCTGACTGCCGCCGAGCGGGCCATTGCCCCCGAGCTGGCGCGCACCATGAACTGGATCGCCGAGCAGATCGAAGCGGGTGACCACCACCTGCCCTCCTTGGTGGCGCAGGCCAGCCAGCGTCTCGACAACGCCGGTTTTCGTACCGATGCCATCGACATCGTCGATGCCGCCACCCTCGAATCCGCCACTGACGAGAGCGCACAGCTGGTGATCCTGATGGCCGCTTATCTTGGCAAGGCCCGCCTTATCGACAACCGGGTGGTCAGCGTCAAGCAGTAGAATTTTCTCTGCCGTCTTGTGGCGTTTGCTGCCCTGTTGGTGCAGTGGTGGCGTTAACTATGATGGCGTCAAAACGGACCGTGTCCTGTTTGACTAAGATGGGCCTTTGGCCCCATTTACTTGGCTGCCAATGTCAGGATGTTTATAACACGCAGGGCGGATTTAACTCCGAAGTGCAGCACTATCGACATCGCGAGAACGGCTAGCGAGAAGCCGATATTGTCGGCCAGGGAGTTGTGGGCAAGGGTATCGAGTATTTTAAACAATTCCATATGGACTCCTTGTTTGTTGGTCAAATCGTTGGTGTGGTGAGTGAGCTCATCCTCAGTGAGTAGGGCAGGGTGTCTGGCTTGGGCAATGTTGACTGCTTGCGGTGATTCGCCTCCTTCTTCTATAAGTGGGGTGTTATTCGATGTCGGGGAGTCGAGCTAACAGAGAGGGCTTGGCGGGTGAGGTGGCCCAAGCACAAGGTGATTGCTATTTGCAGAGGCGAATATTGCCGAAGTTGGACCCTGGCCACATCGGCACAGGCCGACAAGAGCGGGCGGGTCGGGATGAAATTTGTGTTCTTGTTGATGCAGGGACTTTCCCGGCCTTCTTCTGTAAGACCGGGGTTTTTCTGCCCCGCAGGCCTCATCGCCCTTTCTGATACTATGTGGTTAATCCATCTATTGACCAAAGTGGACACTGTCCGTTTTGGCTGAGCCAGCCGCTGACCGCTTGACGTCCCACGGATGTTCTACAACATCAAATGAAGAAGCCCGCAGTTGCGGGCTTCTTTATGTCGACGGTATTGCCTTATGAGCAAACGCGCTTACTCGGCAGAGACGGGGTAACCGGCCCCTTTCCAGGCGAAGATACCGCCCGGCACTCGATAGACCTGCTGATAGCCCTGAGTCACCGCCCAGGCGGCAGCGTTGTGGCTGCGGCCGCACTTGACGAAGCCGCAGTAGATCACCACCGGGCGGGACTTGTCTTCACCCAGCAGCGCCTGGAACTGCTCCGCCGTGCCGCTCCCCTCGACGATTTCGCTCCAGTTGTCGCCGGACTTGGCCTCCTTCACGAAGACAAAGTTTTTGGCGCTCGGGATGTGCTCTTTCTTGTAGGAGTCCTCATAGGGCATGGTATCGATGATCACCAGCTCCTCGCCCTTGTCCATCCGGGTCTTCAGCTCGGCCACGGTCAGCAGCTGATAGCCCCCCTGCTGCGCCTCCTGTGCCAGCTGCACCGCCGACTGCTCCAGCTTCACCTCCTGCTCGAACTGGTTATCGCCACAGCCACCGAGGGTAAAGCTGGCGGCGATCAGCGAGGCCAGCAGAGTGCGGGATCGCAATGTCATCATGTCACTACTCCTTCAGTACGGGAAAAACGGGGCGGGAGGTTCGCAGCAGGGCGCCCGCAAGCGTCAGTAGCAGCAGATCCCGCACAATAGCCTCCGGCAATGAGCTGAGGTCAGCCCTGCCTAGACAGCCGCAAGAGATGTCGAGCCCGATGGCAACGCCATAGCCCAACACCGGAATAAACAGGGCGAGCAGCCCGATCACCAGCCACAGTCCCCAGCGCCGGTTGGCGATGACTGCAAGCCCGGCGCAGAGCTCAAGGGCGATCAGCCCCCAGGCCACTGGCGGGATCAGTGACGGCCAGATCAGGCCAAAGGCGCCGATCTGCTCGATGAACAGGGCGGGGGAGACCAGCTTGAACCCAGCGGAGGCGAGGAAGAATCCCCCCAGCGCCAGATTGGCCAGCATGCGCAACAACGCAGGCATGTTCTACCTCTTTATAGAGAGGGATGAATTCTAACAATTCCCGATTGAGCCGCAATGACTAAACCCATGCCAAACAAGATAAATCTTGATTTTGCGGGGTAGTGACCAGAATGGGGGCGCTAGACCCTGATGATGGCGGTTGTGGAGGCGGGATGCTGTGGCTGTGTCGATTGCTCTCGGTCGTGCTGGTGGGTCAGCAGTTCGGCAGCCAGCTCGATGGCCCGCTCGAGCAGTAGCAGCAGGCTGTCGACCGTCAGATGATCGAGCCACTCGCGGGCCCAGATCAGGGTCTCTCCCTGCTCGGTCTGATCCAGCAGAAACACTGGCTCGTCGCCAAGGTGGTTGAGCAGGGGCGTGTTGGGCATGGCGTGGCCCGGTAGCAGCAGATAGATCACCAGATGGCCCTCATCCTCTGCCAGCGTCAGCACCAGCTCGTCGTTGATGGTCAGGGTGGTGGCTGTCTGTCCGGCCACCGGGAGCGGAAGTCCAAGTTGTGTGTACAGGGCGGTAATGAGAGCGTGATACATGGCCAAACCTCTGGCAGGGGAAGAGTGACACCCTATGCGGCTGATCGGTGGCTGCTTATCACTTGTCGTCATTTTTTTAGCTTTTTTGGTCGGCGGGGCGAATGATTGTGCCGAAATTGTGAGCTGACAGACATCTTTTACGGGTCAGTCCGAATCCTAAAAAAGCGGGACCATCGCTGACAGGGTGGCAAGGGGGGGTGGCGTACGCTGAGGATCTTCTCTCTCATCAACGCAGGTTTCTTGCCATGAAAATTGCCTCCCCGGATATCGATGTAAGCCGTCATCAGCAGACAACCCCTGATGCCACTCCACCTGCTACTGCTCGCCTTGGCAACGCCAGACTACGGCTGCTGGATGCCGGTAACCGGGAGTTCGAGAGGGGGATCCGCCGCGGTGTTGGCCATCGGCAGAGCCCGGAACTCAAGGCGGTCAAGCAGGCGGTACGGCACTATCAGGCCCAGCCAACGCCTTCACTGGCCGGGCTGGCGAAGATCGAACAGGCGCTGCAGTTCTGGATCGACTCGGGCAAGAACCGCTCCCGTCAGCAGGATCCCGTGTTGCAAAAACTGGTCGATGACATCGCTGTCCGCCGTCAGGCGTTGGCACAGGGTGGCAAGCCTCCCTCATTTCAGCTGGCGTGGGTCTGCAACGAACAGGGGAGGGTCAATCAGCCTATCGAGAGTAACCAGCAGATCCGCCAGTGGTGCAGCGAGTTGGCTCGCCTGCAACAGGAGGGGGCCGACGACTTGTTCAAGCGGGAGCTGCAAGGAGGGCTCGATCTGATGTTCGGGGTGAGTGAGGGGATGATGGCGCGGCGGCTGGAGCGGGCGCCGACCCGTGAAGAGGTCGCTACAAGTCACGAGTGGCAGCTGTTTTGCGGGACCTTGCGTCAGGCTCTGCCCGCACTGGGTGAGCTCAAGCCCCAAGCCACTGCCGAGGAGAATGGTCGCGATATCCTGCTTACCCACAGTCAGTTGCTGGAGCTGGGCCACCTCAAGGAGGTTCTGGATCTCAGCATTCAGCAGCAGGTGAGCAAGCAGGGGGAGATTGGCCTGCTCAGGACCGAGCTGCTGACCGCGCTGGTGGATGGACTGAATGAGCCCTGGCTTGAGCGCGAGGCGCAGGAGAATGCGCTCTGGCAGGGAGAGGGCGCATCAGGCAAGCACTATCAGAGTGGTGTACGGGCCGAGCTCAAGAGCCCTCTCTCTGCTGCCAGCAAGGAGCTGAAACCGGGTGAGCTTGTGAGCCACAAGGCCTTTGGCGGGCTCGGGCTGGTCAGTGCCAGTGCGCTGGTGGAGGCTTTCGCCAAGATCGAGATTGGCAAGTGGGAGGGGCGTCGCGACACGCCGGTAGGAGAGTTTGTCGGCAAGGTGGCCCTGACTCAGGAGAACAAGGCGAGTGCCAAGGCCGAGCTGGTGATTGGCAAGGCGGAGGGCTCATTGGTGTTCAATCCGGTGAACAAGATCGTCAATGATACCGACGGATCGCGTTACACCCCGGGGCCCCATGACCTTAGTCTGCTGCGCATCGGGGCCAGTGCCGAGCTGGTGAGCAGGCTGGGGCTGTCGGTTGAGGGGAGCTGGACTATCGGCAATCTGCTTAACGCCAAGTTGGCTGGCTCTGCCGAGGTGGTCGCCAATGCCAAGCTGGAGGCCGGAGCTGCGGCTATCATGACCCCAAATGGTCCAGTGGTCAGCGTAACGGCCAACGTCTCGGCCTTTGCTGGTATGAAAGCTGAGGGGAGTGCCCAGCTCAATTTGCTCAAGAGCCAGTATGCGGATGCCTATAGCCTTTCGGCCAAGGTACGCGCCTCCGCCAATCTGGGTGTCGGTGCATCGGCCGGTGCCACCGCGGCTTTCGGGCCACAGGGAGCCAAGTTTCATACTACCCTTGGCGTGACACTGGGGGTGGGGTCCGATGTCGGTTGGGAGGGCGGAGTCAACGCCATGGCCACCAAGGCGTATGCACTGGAGCTGGCCGCTCGTGCGGTAAGCAACTTTGATCAGCGCAAAGGGGAGCAGCTAGATGGACTGGCGATGGCGGCAGGGAATGAAAACCGTCTCTTCGAACTGGCCCAGCGGGTCGATAACCGGATTGTCACTCTCGCCACCCAGTTGGAGGAACTGCAGCTGGCGGCCAGCGAAAACCGGATCCGGATGCAGGAAAGCCTGATCGATCCCGCTCTCGCGGCTGGTCGCGCCGCCATGGCGAAGGCTATCGACGATGCCTTCGGTCAGGAGCGGGTCGATGAGCAGGGGGGCGTCACGGTTCCCGAGCGGGCTGCCGAGCGCAACGAGAAGCTTGAGCTCACCGCCCGGCTGCTAAAGGATCACGCTATCCGGGTCTAGGTCATCCCGAGGCTGGCAGGACAATGAAAACGGGCACCGCGAGGTGCCCGTTTTGGCCATCAGTGGCGCAGGCCGGTGCCGCGGGAGATAAGCCACCAGGCGATACCGTAGAGGGCCACGATAAAGCCGATGATGATGAGGTAGGCGGTGCCGAGCGGCACGTCGGAGATACCGAGGAAACCGTAACGGAACGCGTTCACCATGTAGATGATGGGGTTCACCTGGGAGACACCCTGCCAGAAGGGGGGCAGCAGGCTGATGGAGTAGAACACCCCGCCCAGATAGGTGAGCGGCGTCAGCACGAAGGTGGGGATGATGCTGATGTCGTCGAAGGTCTTGGCAAACACCGCGTTGATAAGGCCACCCAGCGAGAAGAGGATGGCGGTCAGCAGCACGGTCACGCAGACGCTGAACAGATGGTGGATCTGCAGCGGCACGAAGAACAGCGACACCAGGGTGACGATAAGGCCGACGCAGAGGCCGCGCGCCACGCCACCGCCCACGTAACCGGCGATGATGACGTAGTTGGGCACCGGCGCGACCAGCATCTCCTCGATATTGCGCTGGAACTTGGCGCTGAAGAAGGAGGAGGCAACGTTGGAGTAGGAGTTGGTGATCACCGACATCATGATGAGGCCGGGCACGATGAACTCCATGTAGGTGAAGCCACCCATGTCACCGATGCGCGAACCGATCAGGTTGCCGAAGATGACGAAGTAGAGGCTCATGGTGATGGCCGGTGGCACCAGGGTCTGGATCCAGATCCGGGTAAAGCGGCTCACCTCCTTGGCCAGAATGCTCTTGAAGGCGATGTAATAGATGGCCAGATTCATGCTTTTCTCCCCTCTTCGACCAGATTGACGAACAGCTCTTCCAGCCGGTTGGCTTTGTTTCGCATGCTCACGACCTGCACCTGCTGGTTCGACAACTGCTCGAACAGGCTGTTGAGTGACTGGCTCTTGTCGAGATCCACCTCAAGAGTGCGCTCATCCGGCATACGGCCGTTGAACTCTGGCACCTCGGGTATGGCAGAACCTGGCGCAAGGTCGAGCAGGAAGGTCTCGCGACCCAGCTTGCCCAGCAGATTCTTCATGCTGGTGTTCTCGATCAGACGACCCTTGTCGATGATGCCGATGTTGCGGCAGAGCATCTCGGCCTCTTCCAGATAGTGGGTGGTGAGGATGATGGTGACGCCCTGCTCGTTGAGATCCTTGAGGAAGGTCCACATGGAGCGGCGGATCTCGATATCGACCCCGGCGGTCGGTTCATCGAGGATCAGCAGCTTGGGCTCGTGCATCAGGGCGCGGGCGATCATCAGGCGACGCTTCATGCCGCCTGAGAGAGTGCGGGCAGGCATGTTGCGCTTCTCCCACAGATCGAGCTGGCGCAGGTACTTCTCGGCGCGGATCTTGGCTTCCGCCTTGGGCACGCCGTAGAAACCGGCCTGATGGGTGACAATCTGGATCACCTTCTCGAACTGGCTGAAGTTGAACTCCTGCGGCACCAGTCCTAGCTGGGCCTTGGCCTGTTCGAGATCGCTGTCGATGTCGTAGCCAAACACCTTCACCTTGCCGGCGCTCTTGTTCACCAGCGAGCTGATGACGCCGATGGTGGTGGATTTGCCCGCGCCGTTCGGGCCTAGCAGGGCGAAGAAATCCCCCTGCCTGACGGTAAGATCGATGCCTTTAAGGGCTTCGACGCCCCCCTGATAGGTCTTTTTCAGGCCGCTGATTTCCAGTGCGTTCATTGCAACCTCTGTGATGGTTGAATCCGGCTCGATACAGAAAAGGCGGCCAAGGCCGCCTGCACAGAGTAAAGGGCGCAAGGCCGCTTCACCCGTGATATTCCTGAACCTGGCTTACTCCTGGGGTACCACTTTGCCGATAAACGGCAGGTTGCGGTACTTCTGGGCGTAGTCGATGCCACAGCCGACCACGAATTCGTCCGGAATGGCGAAGCCAATCCACTCGACCGGCACCTGCACTTCGCGGCGGGAGGGTTTGTCCAGCAGGGTGCAGATGGCCAGGGATTTCGGCTCGCGCAGGGAGAGGATCTCGCGCACCTTGTTGAGGGTGTAACCGGTGTCGATGATGTCTTCCACGATCACCACATCCTTGCCCTTGATGTCGTCGTCCAGGTCTTTGAGGATGCGGACGTCACGGGTGCTGTGCATGCCGGAGCCGTAGCTGGAGGCGGTCATGAAGTCCAGGGTGATGGGCAGCTGGCACTGGCGGCAGAGGTCGGCCAGGAAGATGCAGGAACCGCGCAGCAGCGCAATCATCACGACTTCGTCAGAACCCTGATAGCGGGCGGTGATCTCTTCACCCAATTTGGCGATCCGGGCGGCTACTTCAGCCTCGGAGATCATCACCTCGACGGTGTGTTTCATCACTTACTCCCATAAGGCCAAAGGGGATTTGGCCATTCATGAATATCAAAACCGATGATTCTACCACTCATGTTGAAGGGTGCTAGAGATACGTGGTGCTTTTATCGGCTTATTTTAATTGATAGAGTTAGCAGGCACTCAGGCATGATTAGTTAAAATACTATAAACACCATAATCAATAACTATTAGATGATAAAAACTATGGAACCACGCGCAGAAATAAGACGTCGTACCCGGCTGTCGCCGGAAGCTCGTCGCTCCCAATTGATGGAATGTGCCATCGAGGTGTTCTCCCGTCGCGGCATTGGCCGTGCAGGTCACGCCGAGATAGCCGAACAGGCCAAGGTCTCTGTGGCTACCGTCTTCAACTATTTCAACACCCGCGAGGAGTTGGTAGATGAGGTGCTGGCCGAGATCGAACGCTTTGTGAACCAGATGCTGTCGCAGGCATACGGTGACCAGGGCTCCATTTTCGACAAGATCCAGCGTCATGTACGCCTCTCTGTCGATGCCGCCTACGATCAACCGGATTATGCCGGTATCTGGCTGGAGTGGAGCTCATCGGTTCGGGAAGAGGTATGGCCCCGCTATACCCGGCTGCTCGATCACAGCCTTGAGCTGATCGCCAGCGAGCTGCAAACCGCCATGGATGCAGGGGAGATCACCTGCGTGCTGTCAGCACAGGATCTGGCCCGCTCTCTGACCGGTTTTGGCTATGTGATGATGCAGATGATCAATCAACCTCAGCGCCCGGTGCGCCAAGAGGTGACTGATTTCCTGTTCAAGTACGTGACGGCGCCAATTCAGGCTCGCTAACACGGCTTAACGAAAAAACGGCGTCACTCATTGAGTGGCGCCGTTTTTTTATGGCCGGATATGGCGGTCACCTCAATGGTGGCCATAGCCCCAGCGGTGGGTTAGCTCATGCTCGACACCCAGATGATCAAGGATACGGGCGACCATAAAGTCCACCAGATCGGCGATGCTTTTCGGCTCATGATAGAAACCGGGCGCAGCAGGCATGATGGTCACCCCGAGCCGCGCCAGTTTCAGCATGTTCTCCAGATGGATCGCCGAGAAGGGGGTTTCGCGGGGCACCAGGATCAGCTGGCCACGCTCCTTGATCACCACATCTGCCGCCCGCTCCAGCAGGTTGTCGGAGGTGCCGTTGGCAATCGCCGAGACGGTGCCCATGGAGCAGGGGCAGACCACCATCTGCTTGGGGGCCGCCGAGCCGGAGGCCACCGGTGAGAACCACTCCTCTTTGCCGCAGGCCACGATCTGCCCCTCCTTGGCGCCATATTGGCGACAAAGATAGGCAGAGAGCTCTTTCGGCGAGCCGGGCCAATCCTGTTGCTGCTCGGTCTTGAGTACCACACGAGCTGCCGATGAGGCGAGCAGGTAGACCCGATAGTCCGCCTGCACCAGACACTGGAGCAGGCGCAGGGCGTAGGGTGCGCCGGAGGCGCCGGTCAGCGCCAGGGTGATCGCTTTGTTCATAGTTCGCCGTGGTAATCCTTGAGGCGGGCGATCAGCTTGTCATGAATGCCACCGAAGCCGCCGTTGCTCATGATCAGAATATGGTCGCCATCACGGCTCTCGGCCACCAGCCGATTGATCAGGGTCTCCAGATCGTTGAATACCTTGGCCGGACGGGTCATATGGGCTGTCACCTCGCCGAGATCCCAGCCGATGTTGGGCGGCTGGAAGAAGAACACCTCGTCGGCGCCATCGAAGCAGCCAGCCAGCTCCTCCTTGTGAACCCCCAGCTTCATGGTGTTGGAGCGCGGCTCCAGCACCGCCAGAATACGTGAGCCGCCTACCTTGGCGCGCAGGCCGCCGAGGGTGGTCTCGATGGCGGTGGGGTGATGGGCAAAGTCGTCATAGACGCTGATGCCAGCCACTTCGCCCTTGAGTTCCATCCGCCGTTTGGGTGATTTGAACTGGCAGAGGGCGGCGATGCCATGCTCCACCATCACGCCAGCATGGCGTGCGGCAGCGATGGCCATCAGACCATTGTTGACGTTGTGCTCGCCGATGCACTCCCAGTGCACCTCGCCCTGTTTTTCACCATCCAGCCACACTTCGAAGGCGGAGCCGTCATCGGCCAGCTTGACCGCTTTCCACTTGGCGTCGTCCTGACCTACCAGCTCCACTTCGCTCCAGCAGCCCATCTTGCGTACGGCGGTGAGGTTGTCATCGGCTTGCGGGAACAGCACCCGGCCGTTGCTCGGCACGGTGCGCATCAGGTGGTGGAACTGGCGCTGGATGGCGGCGAGATCCGGGAAGATGTCCGCGTGGTCGAACTCCAGATTGTTCATCACCAGGGTGCGCGGATGGTAGTGAACGAACTTGGAGCGCTTGTCGAAGAAGGCGCAGTCATACTCGTCCGCTTCGATGACGAAGAAGGGGGCAGAGCCGAGACGGGCGGAGACCGGGAAGTTGCCCGGCACGCCGCCAATAAGGAAACCGGGCTCCAGCTTGGCGTACTCCAGCACCCAGGCCAGCATGCTGGCGGTGGTGGTCTTGCCATGGGTGCCGGCGACGGCCAGTACCCAGCGATCCTGCAGCACGTGCTCCAGCAGCCACTGGGGGCCGGAGATATAGGGCAGATTGCGGTCCAGCACATATTCAACACAGGGGTTGCCGCGGCTCATGGCGTTGCCAATCACCACCAGATCCGGCGCCGGATCGAGTTGGGAGGGGTCATAGCCTTCGGTCAGTTCGATGCCCTGTTGCTCGAGCTGGGTACTCATGGGGGGATAGACATTGGCATCCGAACCGGTCACCCGGTAACCAAGCTGTTTTGCCAACACCGCCAGACCACCCATAAAGGTGCCGCAGATCCCGAGAATGTGAATATGCATACCGCTTCCTTTCGCAGTAAAGGGAAGTGCGCATTCTAGGGGGTGTTGCGGTGGTGGCACAAGCCGCACTCATGGTGAGAGGCCCTCAGACCGGAGGGCTGGGAGTAAAACTCAGTAGCCCGAACAGCAATGAAAGAGGAGGGCAAACCATTCGGTTTTATTTGAGGCTTGATTTTGTGTCGCACTTTCTTACAATTCTTCGTTTTTGTGACGCACTCAACAGTTTTACGATATCGCCCTTTTCCAAAGGAGAGTCCCCATGGGCAAGTTCCTGCTTTGCTATCTGGTCGGTGGTCTGGTGGCCATCAGTTGGGCTGCGCTGCCCGCTCATGGTCCCTGGGATCAGTGGGACCTCGCGATTTTTCACACCGTTAACGGCTGGCTCGGGCAGTCGCCTCTGTGGGCCGATCTGGTGGCCATCACCAACAACCGGCTGTTCGATCTGGTGGTGCTTGCCTGCATGGGATTGATCCTGGCTCGCTGTTTCTTTGCCCTTGATATGGCTGGTCGTCGCCAGCTGGTGGCGATGGGCATAGTGATGCTACTGAGTGCTCTGGTGATCAACCAGCTTGGTCACAGATTGCCGGTGGAGCGACCCAGTCCGACCCTGATGGTGGCCGATGCGCTGCGGGTGACCCAGATCAGCGGTATTCCGACCAAGGACTCTTCCGGTGATAGCTTCCCCGGGGATCACGCTCTGTTCCTGATGATCTTCGCCGGCTACGCCTTGCGCTATCTACCGCGCTGGGCGGGAGTCACCGCATTGCTGATGGTGCCGATCTTTTCCGCGCCGCGCATTCTGGCTGGCGCCCACTGGTTTACCGATGTCTACGTCGGCGCACTGGGGTTGGCGACACTCTGTCTGCCCTGGCTGCTGTTGACCCCGCTGGCGGATCGGCTGATAGAGCGCATTACCCCCCGATTGGCCCGTGTGCCGCTGCTGCGCAGTCAGACCCACTGATTGAACGTCGCAAAATAAAACGCCCCGACATGAAAATGTCGGGGCGTTTTGTTATCAACCCGCGAGAGATCAGCCTTGATAGCCGTTCGGGTTGTTGCTTTGCCAGCGCCAGGTATCGACCATCATCTGCTCCAGACCGCGCTCTGCCTGCCAGCCCAGCTCGGCACGGGCCAGCGTCGGCTCTGCCCAGCACTCGGCGATGTCACCCGGGCGACGGGGTTTGATCTGGTAGGGAATGGGGCGGCCGCTGGCCGCTTCAAACGCCTTGACCATTTCCAGTACCGAGTAGCCCTGACCTGTGCCCAGGTTATAGGTGAAGACGCCGGTGTCGCTCTTGATGCGCGCCAGTGCTTTCAGGTGGCCGATGGCGAGATCCACCACATGGATGTAGTCGCGCACGCCGGTGCCATCCGGGGTCGGGTAGTCGTTGCCAAATACCCCCAGCTCCTTGAGCTTGCCCACGCCGACCTGACTGATATAGGGCAGCAGGTTGTTGGGGATACCGTTGGGATCTTCACCAATCAGGCCGCTCTCGTGGGCGCCGACCGGGTTGAAGTAACGCAGGAGCACGATGGCCCAGCGGGGATCGGATTTGGCGAGATCGCGCAGGATCTCCTCCACCATCAGCTTGGAGCGGCCGTAGGGGTTGGTGGCGCTGGTGGGGAAATCTTCCCGCAGCGGTACCGAAGCGGGATCGCCATAGACGGTGGCCGAGGAGCTGAATACCAGCCGGAAAACGCCAGCCTTGGCCATCTCTTCGCACAGCACCAGAGTGCCGCTGATGTTGTTCTGGTAGTAGGTGAGCGGGATCTGGCTCGACTCCCCGACCGCCTTGAGACCGGCGAAGTGGATGACCGATTCGATCTGGTGGTTGGCGAACAGCTGCTGCAGGCAGGCTCTGTCCAGCACATCCCCTTCGACGAAGGTGACCGGTTTGCCGGTGATCTGCTCGACCCGCTTGAGTGACTCCGGTGAGGAGTTGGATAGGTTGTCGAGTACCACGACCTGCTGCCCCGCGCCGAGCAGCTCAACCAGAGTGTGGGAGCCGATATAGCCAGCGCCCCCTGTGACCAGTATTGTCATTTTTTATCCCGTGTTCTGGTGAAACTGGGGCAGAGTCTAGCGCCCCTGTCTACTTGGGAAAAGGTTGGGATACCGATGACGCCTTTACCGCACCTCACAAAAGCCTGCACCACGCCTCAATAATCGAGACTGATATCCCCTTTCGCGGTGCAGGAGCAGGCCAGAGCAACGCCGCTCTCCAGATCCTGAGCACTCAGGGTTATCACGCTCTGGCGCTCGATGTCACCTGTGGTGGTGCAACGACAGCTGCCACATACCCCGGCGCGACAAGCCGCCATCATGGTTTCGCCCGCCGCTTCCAGCGCCGCCAGCAGGGTCTGACCCGGCAGGATCTTCACCTTTTTGCCGCTCTTTTTCAGGGTCAGCCAGAAGTGGTCGCTGGTGGTTGTGGCAGGCTCTGCTGGAGGAAGGCCAAAGGACTCCTGATGCAGCTGCTCCGGCGGCAGTCCCAGCTCAGCCAGCATGCTGCTGACCGCCGCCATATAGGGTGCCGGGCCGCAGAGATAGACATGGCGTTCGCGCAGATCCGGGGCCAGCTCGGCCAGCATGGCGGGGGTGAGTCGGCCCACCCAGGGATGAGCCGTTGGCGCCTCTTCCAGTATCAGGGCATGGCGTACACCGGGATGAGCTTCGGCCAATGCAGCCAAGTCATCTGCGAAGATCACATCTGCTGGCGAGCGGGCGCTATGGATAAAGCGGATGTCTGCGTCCGGCCGTTTGGCCAGTTCGTCCCGCAGCATGGCCCACATGGGGGTGATGCCGGAACCGGCGCTTAGCAGCAGTGGCCGTTCGCAAGGCAGGGCGGTCAGGTTGAAATCGCCGAACGGACCATCCACCCGGATCTTGTCTCCCACCTGCAAGGTCTGATGCAGATGGTGGGAGACCCGTCCCACATCCTTGATAGTCACTTGCCAGCAGGCATCCTGTGGGCTGGAGGAGAGGGTATAGGCGCGGCACTCCGGCTGGCCGTCAATCTCGGTATGCAGGGTGATGCACTGGCCAGCCAGTACGGGAGGGAGGCTGCCGGAAAGCGGCGCCAGCTGCCAGCTCACGACGTCGTGGGTGTTCTGTTGGCGGCCAATGCAGGTGAGCGTGAGAGAGGTCATCACAAGGCTCCTTAGGTTTTAAACGGTTCGAAAAACGTCTGGTGAAAAAGCCGGATCCAGAAAAAAGGCGAGCCGGGCGGCTCGCCAAACGCTTACAACATGAGGTGCCGATCAGGCCGCCAGGATCTCGGCCAAGTCAGCCTCGGCCGTGGTGGTCCCTTTCAGGCCAAATTGCTCCTCCAGCACCTTGAGCAGCGCCGGGGTGAGGAAGGCGGGGGCGGTCGGCCCGGTACGAATGTCCTTCACCCCGAGGGAGAGTAGGGTGAGCAGAATGACGATGGCTTTTTGCTCGAACCAGGAGAGCACCAGCGTCAGCGGCAGATCGTTGACCCCGCACTCGAAAGCCTCGGAGAGTGCCAGCGCCAACTGGATGGCGGAATAGGCATCGTTGCACTGACCCACGTCCAGCAGACGCGGAATGCCGCCGATGTCGCCAAAATCGAGCTTGTTGAACTTGTACTTGCCACAGCCCAGCGTTAGCAGCAGGCTGTCGCGCGGCGCGGCCTTGGCAAACTCGGTGAAGTAGGCGCGCTCGGCCTTGTCACCGTCACAGCCCCCCACCAGGAAGAAGTGGCTGATCTCTCCGGCTTGGACCTTCTCAATCACCGCGGGGGCGGCCTGCATCAGGGCGTTGCGGGCAAAGCCGATGGTGATGAAGTGTTCGAGTTCGGTGTGTTTGAAGCCTTCCAGCGCTTGGGCCTTGGCGATCACGGCGGAGAAATCATCCCCCTCAAGATGGGTTACGCCCGGCCAGCCGACGATGGAGCGGGTGAAGATGCGGTCCGAGTAGTTGCCCACGTTCGGGTCGATGATGCAGTTGGAGGTCATCACCACCGCGCCCGGGAAGTTGGCAAACTCTTTCTGCTGGTTTTGCCAGGCGGAGCCGTAGTTGCCCACCAGATGGGGGTACTGCTTGAAGAAGGGATAGGCCAGCGCGGGCAGCATCTCGCCGTGGGTGTAGACATGAATGCCGGTCCCCTTGGTCTGTTCCAGAATGAGTTTGAGATCCATCATGTCGTGGCCGGAGACCAGAATGCACTTGCCGGGGATCGGCGTGACCCTGACCCGGGTCGGCTCCGGATGGCCGAAGGCGCTGGTTTCACCGAGATCCAGCATCTCCATGATTTTGAAGTTGAGTTGACCGATCTCCATGGCGCAGTTGAACAGCCGACCCATTTCGCTCGGATCTGTGCTGAGCCAGCTCATGATGCGGTGGAATTCGGCGGCCACCTCGTCACTCTGCTGATCCAGCACCCGGGCGTGCTCCATATAGGCGGCTGCACCCTTGAGGCCGTAAAGGCAGAGCAGACGCAGCCCCATGATGTCCTCGTTTACCTCGTTCTTGCCCCGATTCGGGGCGGCTGGTGCGGCATGGGCAAGTTGTTCCAGCAGTTCGGCACCGGGTTCGAAGTAAGCGGAGTGTGGCAAGTCGTTCACCTGCACCGCCATGGTGCTCAGACGATCGGCCAGCTGCTGGCGATAGGCGAGGGCCTGATTGACGTAGGCCACGATGCGATTCGAGTCGAAGTTGACGTTGGTGAGGGTAGCGAAGAAGGCCTTGGGCACGAAGGCATCGATTTCGCGATCTATGATGCCCTGCTCACGGGCGGCCAGCGCCCAGGCGCTGAGCCCCTGCAGGGTATAGATCAGCACATCCTGCAGATCCGAGGTTTCCGCCGTCTTGCCGCACATACCTTGTGCGTAGGCACAGCCGTTGCCAGCCGGGGTACGAATAGTCTGTTCACATTGCACACAAAACATCATGCCTCTCCTAATTGGACATTTCAGTTGTCTGTTTTGTGGCGATTCTATTCCTCTCGCGAAAAACTTAATAGGCATTCAATTTGCCAATTAAGATTCCCTTGATGCAGATCAAAAACAAAAAAAGCCGCCCAAACAGGGCGGCAAGCGGGTGGATAAAAGGAGAGACAACTCAGGTTTGCAACAGAACATAACAATCAGATGGATTGGGCCGTGGTCTGGTCAGGAGCTTTCGGCCCGGTACTTACTCAAGCCAGCATACGTACGCTGTAGCTGGCTTGGTTCACTATCAGGCCAGATAAGCGCGCAGCATCCAGACCAGTTTTTCCTGCTGCTGCACATAGTCGGAGAGGATGGAGGCTGTGCCCTCATCACCGGCTTCGGCGGCCTGGCCCAGAATACGGCGCTGGGCGACCAGCAGTTCGCGGAAGCTATCCAGCAGGGATTCGACACAGGCGCGGCCATCGTGCAGCCCTTTTTGCTCCGGGATGGCAGAGACTTTCAGGTAGTCGCTGAAGCTGTGCATCGGCACGCCATCCAGAGTCAGGATCCGCTCGGCCAGCGCATCGACTTTCAGCAGCAGGTCGTTGTAAATCTCTTCAAATTTCAGGTGCAGTTCGAAGAACTGGTTGCCACGGATATTCCAGTGGAAGCCGCGCACGTTCATGTAGAGGATCTGGTAGCTGGCCAGCAATTTGTTCAACTCGGCTGCCAGGGCTTGTGATTGAGCAGTATCAAGACCAATCGGGCTTTTCATCATTCACCTCCAGATTTGGAAATCGGTTTTAAATTCTCTTTCGGAACGCAGTCAGAATAACGCCTTGCAAAATGCAGGGACAATTGCTTGTGCCTAACTGTTTGATAGCTAAAGGCTATCAAACAGTACGCAGCAACAGGGGCAATGGATGAGTATTAGGGGAAGTATTTCTCGAGCAGCGCCATCAGGATGGCCTGGCACTCGCGGTCCGGTTCGCTATTGACCTTGCTGGCGCGAAAGTGGAGCTGAAAGGCGCCCATGACGGCGCGGCTCTGCTCATCCCACTGGCCAGTCTGGGACAGGCCATAGCCATAGCGGGCCAGCTGTTGTTGCCACATGGCCGCATCCCAATCGGGCAAGGTGCTGGCCAGTAGCTCGGCCACCCGATCTTCATCTGGCCAGGCGCCGACTCCGTACGTCAGATAGAGCTGGCGCCAGGGAAAGTGGGGACCGGGATCCTGCTTGCGCTCGGGGGCGACATCGCTGTGACCCAGCACCTGGGTCGGTGGAATGCGGTAGCGGGTGACCAGTACCCGGCTGAGGGCACCGACGGCGGCAATCTGCTGCGGGGTATAGGGTTGCCAGCGCCGCGCATCGGGGGCCAGCGGCTCATCTTCTGCTGGATAGCCGAGGTTGACGATCTCGATGCCAAGGGAGCTGGCATTGAGCCCGGCATATTGGTGC
This sequence comes from Aeromonas sp. R1-1, assembly GCF_040908495.1. Taxonomy (NCBI): domain Bacteria; kingdom Pseudomonadati; phylum Pseudomonadota; class Gammaproteobacteria; order Aeromonadales; family Aeromonadaceae; genus Aeromonas; species Aeromonas sp. R1-1. The sequence goes on from NZ_JBFODV010000099.1 coordinate 32,225, forward strand.
CAACGGCTGCGTCCCGCATGCCAGGCGCGCGCGCTGTCCGGCACCAGCTGATAGACCGGTAGCGGGGTCTCGTGGCTGTCGCGGGGGATCAGGTAGTGGGCGCTCACCTTGTGCTCCGGCTCGGTCAGCAGGCGCAAGGAATTGGCATCGTCTTCGTCGGTGTAGTGAAGGATCAGAAAGGCGATCCGCTCATTCTGGTTGGCGCTCTGATAGCGGGTAGAGAGCTGGTATTCGGACGGAGTACAACCACCCAGCAGAACCAGTGGTAGAAAGAAGAGGGGAAGAAGACAGCGCCAGCGCCATCCCCCTGCCACAGCCAGTCTGCTGAGCGTGGGAGGAGTGAGTCGCTGGCACATGTCGAAGGCCCTGTCTGGTCAGTCGCGCGGCTAGTCAGCCGCGGTATTTGGCCGTGAGACCGATCAGGAAGTTGCGCAGGATCTGATCCCCGCAATCCTGATAGTGCTTGTGATCCTTGGAGCGGAACAGGGCGCTGAGCTCGGACTTGGAGAGGTTGAAGTCGGCGAGCTTGAGGGTGCCGAGCATGTCCTCTTCCTTGAAGTTGAGACCGATGCGCAGCTTGCGCAGGATCATGTTGTTGTTGATCCGGTTCGGGATCACCTGGGCCGGTGCATCTTCCCGCACGCCGCGGCGGGCGATGATGAAACCGTCGAGGAACTGGCTCAGGGCCGAGTCGGGACAGGCGACATAGCCTGCCTCTTGCTCTTCACCTTCCGCCGCCTCTTTCATCAACCAGCTGTGCAGCTGGGCGTGAGTGACTGTCAGGTTGCCCTTGGCAAACATCTCGACCATCTGGTCGTTGCTGATGGTGAGGGCGTAGCGCAGACGGCGCAGAATATCGTTGTTGGTCATGCTGACTCCTGTGTAAACGGCGCAACTTTACCATCTGGCAGCCCTCGCGTCAGAAAAAGCGGGGGCCGATACAGTTCAGGTCAAGCTCATCAAGCCTTGCCGAGATAGCGGGGCGCCTCCTGGCGCACCAGTTCCAGCGCATCTTGCAGCTCCAGCAGCTCGGGTTCCAGCTCGCTGACCGGCACGCCGTCACGCAGCTGCTGCTCCAGCTGGGAGAGCAGCCGTTGCAGTCCCGGCACCCCGGAATAGGCACAGCCACCGTTGAGGCGATGGAGCTGGGCCAGCACCTCGCTATCTTCAATTTCGCCAGCCAGCGCGCTATCCAGCACAGGTTCCACCTCGTCGAAACTGGCCAGCAGCATGGTCAGCATCTCTCTGGCGAGATGCTCTTTCCCCGCCGCTTGCCGCACCGCCAGTGCCCAGTCGATCTGTTGGGCACCATTATTCTGGTGACGGCGATGGGCAAAGTCGGTGATGAGCTGGGCCAGCATGCTCTCGTCGATGGGCTTGGCCAGATAGTCGTCCATCCCCTGTCGGATCAGCCGCTCCCGTTCGCCGGGGATGGCGTGGGCGGTCACCGCCACGATCGGGGTGGTGGTGTTGAGGGATTGGTTGCGGATCGCCTGGGTGGCGCTGATGCCATCCATGATCGGCATCTGGATATCCATGAAGATGATGTCGAACGGTTGGCTCTGTGCCTGTTTGACTGCCTCCTTGCCGTTTTTGCATACCACCACCTGACTCACCATCTCCTTGAGCATGGCGGCGATCAGCTTGAGGTTGGCGGCGTTGTCATCTACCGCCAGCACCTTGATTGGCTGTAACTGGCGCGGCGCAGGCTGAGCAGGCAGCTTCTGGCGGCTCGATTCCGGCGAGAGCAGGGCGTGCAGCAGCTTGCGGTGGTTGACCGGTTTGGAGAGACAGTGCTGGGCGCCATGGGCCAGCATCGCTTCATAGAGCGCAGGCTCGTGGCTGCTGAGCAGCACTATGGTGTTCTGCTGCTGGCCGTTCAGTCTGTCGAGACGGCCGAGCACCTGCTGCGGCGTATGCAGGGTGCTGCTGCCGATGATCACCATCTCCTGCTCGCTCATCTCGGGCCAGGGATCATCGCTGGTCAGTGGGTGCACATCGAGGTGCCACTCTGCCAGCAGGGCGAGCAGAGAGGCTTGCGCGAAGGGATCCGGTTCCAGCAGCCAGAGCCGTTTGCCACGGATCCGATCCAGCGGCAGTTGATCGGTCTGGGGCAGGGGGGAGACCTCCACATCCAGATTGAACGAGAAGATGGAGCCTTTGCCGAGCTCCGATTCGAAGCGGATCTGGCCGCCCATCTGCTGCACCAGCTTCTGGGTGATGACGAGGCCCAGGCCCGTGCCGCCATAGCGGCGGGAGATGGAGGAGTCGGCCTGATTGAAGGCCTGGAACAGCTGATGTTGCTGCTCTTGGGAGATACCGATGCCGGTATCGCGGATCTGGACGTTGAGCCTCACCTTGTGGTTGCCACTGCCGGTCTGCTCGATATGGACATCGACGTTGCCCTGTTCGGTGAACTTGATGGCGTTGCCGGTGAGGTTGGTCAGCACCTGTTGCAGACGCATGGGGTCGCCGGTGAGGTAGTCCGGCACATCGGCATCCACCCGCAGGGAGAGCTCCAGTTGCTTGTCGTGGGCGCTGGGGCCGAGCAGGTGCATGGTCTCGTTGAGAGTGTCGCGCAGGCTGAACGGGATATGCTCCAGCTGCAGCTTGCCCGCTTCCAGCTTCGAGAAGTCGAGGATGTCGTTGATGATGCCAAGCAGGTTGCGCGCCGACTTCTCGATGGTCTGCATATAGTCGGTCTGGCTCGGGGTCAGGCTGGTTTTCAGCAACTGGCGGGTAAAACCGATGACCCCGTTGAGCGGGGTACGCAGCTCGTGGGACATGTTGGCCAGAAACTCCGACTTGACCCGCGCCGCCTCCTGCGCCCGCTTCTTGGCCATGTCGAGTTCGACGTTCTGGATCTCGATCTGCTCCAGCGTTTCGCGCAGGTCAGAGGTGGCCTGATCGATATTCTGCTGCATCTCTTCGTGATATTCGGAGAGCGCCTTGGCCATGGCGTTGATGCCGTTTTTCAGCATATCCAGCTCGCCGGTGAGCTGGCCGCTGACCCGGGTATCGAGCCGCCCCTCCCTGATCTTGTGCACCGCCTGCACCATGTTGGTGATGGGCTGGGTCACGCTCTTGACCAGACGGAAGCCAAACAGGGTGCTGAAGGCGACCCCGATGAGCACCATGATCACCGCAAAGAAGGTGTCGCGGTACTGCAGCAGCATGGCCCGATCGGTCGCCATCTGCATCGAGATGTAGCCGATCATCGGCGGCTCTACATCGCTGGGCAGCGGGAAGCCATCCAGACTGGTTTCAGCCTGGATCGGGGTGCGCAAAATGATGTCGTCCCCCTGAAACGTCACGCTGGTCAGATCCGGAATGGGCTCGCCATCGGGCAGCCTGAGCCGGGTGAAATCCCGGTGGTAGTTCGAGGTGACGAACAGCTGGTTGTCCTGGGTGAAGACCGCGATGGACTTGATGAAGGGGGAGTTCTTGCGATGGGTCAGGCCAATCAGCCGCTTGAGGGATTCTCGGCTGTGCTGGGTCATCCCGTATTCACTGGCGATCGCCAGCGGTTCGATAATGTTGATCCCCTGATCAATGAGGTTGTTTTCCAGCTGCTGGTAGCGGTGGAAGGTGAAGTAACCGGCCATCAGGCCACCGATGATCAGGGTTGGCAGGATGGTGAAGGCGAGAACGCGTGCTCTCAGGCCATATTTGGTCATACGAACAGGCCACCAGTGAACAGGGTTGGCGATAGGGTTGATGGCAATACACGGGCTCTGTGGCCGTATTTGGTCATACTATTATTCTTGTGGGACAATACCCGGCAGCAGATTCCACAATCATGACATAGCCACCTATAGGCACCAAGTTTTATGGCCCAGTTTTTCAAGCCCCAAAAGAAGTCCACCCAGCTCCAACGCATTGAATTTACGATAGACACCCTCGATCACCACTGCGTCGGTATCGGTCGCCATCAGGGCAAGGCGATCTTCGTCGAAGGGGCGCTGCCCGGCGAGACCGTCAAGGCACGCATCACCGAAGAGAAAAAACAGTATGGTCACGCCGCCTTGCAACAGGTGGTGACCCCGGCGGCCAATCGTATCGCCCCCTTATGCAGCCACTATCGCGAGTGCGGCGGTTGCAGTGCCCAGCACATGTCGGTTGCCGATCAGCAAGCGGCCAAGGCGGCTGGACTGGTCAGCCTGTTCGAACGGTTGGGCAACATCAAGGCGCCAGCGCTGGAGCCGGTACTGACCGGTGAAGATCGCGCCTACCGTCGGGTCTGTCGTCTGGCCATCAAATTTGACAAGAATGGTCGCTGCACCCGGGTCGGTTTCCGTCGCCGCAACAGCAACGATCTGGTGGAGATTGACGGTTGCCCTGTGCTGGCCGAACCGATCTCTGCGCTGATTGCCCCGCTGCGTGAGTGCCTCAATCGCCTCAAGAGCCAGCGCGAGCTGGGCCATGCGGAGCTTATCCAGGCCGAGCAGGGGATCATGATGCTGCTGCGCCACACCGGCCGCCCCAATGAGGCGGATCGCGCCCTGCTGGTGGAGTTTGCCAAAGCGCAGGGGATCGACCTCTATCTGCAAGCTGCCGATGATCGCATCGAAGCGCTGCAGCAACATTTTTCCCCATCCTACTCGCTGGATGGCCTGTCTCTTGCATTTGCTCCGGGTGACTTCATTCAGGTCAACGGCCCTATCAACCAGAGCATGGTTGAGCAGGCGCTGACATGGCTCGGGGCGAGCAAGGATGACAAGGTGCTCGATCTCTTCTGCGGCATCGGCAACTTCACCCTGCCGCTGGCCCGTCAGGCTCGCGAAGTGGTGGGTGTGGAAGGTGAACTGGCCATGGTGCAGCGGGCCGAAGAGAACGCCCGTCGCAACGGCATCACCAATGCCCGTTTCTACAAGGCCGACCTGAGCGATGACATAGTCGGCATGTCCTGGGCGCGGGAAGGGTTTGATCTGGTACTGCTGGATCCGGCTCGTCCCGGCGCGCTGGAAGTGATGGGACACGTCGTGAAACTTTCACCCAAGCGGGTGGTCTACGTCTCCTGTAACCCGGTCACCCTGGCGCGGGACAGTCAGGTGCTGGTGAAAGGGGGTTACCGTCTGGTGCGCCTCGGCATGCTCGACATGTTCCCTCACACCGGTCATCTGGAGTCTATGGCGCTGTTTGAACGGGAGTAAATGACTCATCAGTTCGGCGATGCGGATATGTAATCTGGCATGTCTGCGGCTGTTTGAGCTGGTGTGTATATGAAGTAATCCTGCTCATCGGTACGGCGATGCGGATATG